>DASXQD010000329.1:0-2129 GCA_036493195.1 Gemmatimonadaceae bacterium
AGCGAAGCCGGTCGCGTAGTTCGTTCGTTGTCAGGCGCGATGCACGAATTTTGCGCGCAGTGCCCGCTCTCCGATCGCCGAGAACACCACCACGCGCGTCCCCTTCTGGCGCGCCGCCCAGCGTAGAGCGAAGAAGCGGTCGAGCAGCGCGGCGCCGAGCGCACCCGCGAGATGCGGGCGTCGCACGCTCCAGTCGAGACACGCGAGGCAGAGCGGACGGCGGCGGCTCCGCATCGCGCCGAGATCGACGCCGAGCCTCTCCGCGAACCGCTCCCCGCTGTCCGTGAGCGTGAGCTCCCTGCCATCGCCGCGCAGGCATCCCTGCTGGCGCAGGCTGTCGTACACGAGCACCCCGAGCTCGCCTGCGAGGTGATCGTAGCACACGCGCGACTTGCGCATCGCGGGATCGGCGGGTCCCGAGTCCACGTGCACCGCGCCGAGCCGGTGCGCGAGCCCGACGAGATTTTCGATCACCGATCCCACCTCGTGATTCGCAAGCCGGAAATATCGATGGCGCCCCACATCCTCCACCGCGACGAGCCCCGCGGAGACGAGCTTCGAGAGATGTGAGCTCGTGGTGGGCTTGCTCACGCCGGCCGCACGCCCGAGCTCCGATGCCGTGAGCGCGCGTCCGGTCATCAGGCCCATGAGAATCTTCGAGCGCGCACGATCGCCGATGAGTGCGGCGATCGACGCGATGTCGGGACTTTCGAGCCCCTGGGAGCTGTCGTGCATAGTTCCATGGTAATCGAACCATTCTCGCTGGTCAACCGTTTAGGATACCGGCATGGATACCACATCTCTCGCACCCACACGCCGCTCGTTCCTCGGGCGCGTCGCTTCCGGTGTCCTCGCACTCGCGATCGCTCCCCTCTCGTCGCTCACCAGAAAAATGAAACCGCCCATGTCCATCACCTGCTTCATTCGCTACCAGATCGATCCGTATCAGCGCGACGAATTCGCGAAGTACGCCGATGGCTGGTCCAAAGTCATCCCGCGCTGCGGTGGTGACCTGATCGGCTACTTCCTCCCGAAGGAGGGGACGAACGACATCGCCTTCGCCCTCATCTCCTTCGAGTCGCTCGCGGCATACGAGACGTATCGCAAACGACTGCTGCTCGACCCGGAGGGCAGAGCGAATTTCGAGCTCGCGAAGAACAAGCAGTTCGTCATGCGCGAGGAGCGCACATTTCTCGAGGGTGTGCCGAGCACGTTGCGCGGAGGTGCGCCGGCGAAGTAGCATCCGCGCATGACGAAGATTCTGATCCTTCCCGGACTCTACGACTCTGGCCCCGATCATTGGCAATCGCACTGGGAGCGCTCGATGCCGAACGTCGTGCGCATCGTGCAGCGCGACTGGGAAACGCCGGCACGCGAGGATTGGGTAAACACACTCGAGCGCACGATCGCCGAGCACGGGCCAGACGTAGTGCTCGTGGGCCACAGCACCGCGTGCGCGCTGATCGCATTCTGGGCCGCGCAGAGCTCGCGCGCAGTGCGCGGCGCTCTCATCGTTGCGCCGAGCGACACCGAGGCACCGAGCTATCCGAAGGGACCCACCGGCTGGACGCCGATGCCAACGAATCGCCTGCCCTTCCCGAGCACCGTCGTCGCGAGCGCGAACGACGAGTACGTGACGCTCGAGCGCGCACGGTTCTTCGCAAATGCGTGGGGCAGCACGTTCGTAGGCATCGGCGACGCCGGGCACATCAACTCGGCCAGCGCACTCGGAGATTGGCCACGCGGACGCGAGCTGTTGTCGGAGCTGGTGGACGCTGCTACGTACTCCCTAACGCCCGCTCCCAATTCACCTGGGTGATTCGCGGAATCACCACCGTCCACGCGAGCACCCCGAGCAGTGAGAATCCGATCGCCAGCACGAACGCGCTGTAGAACGTTCCGGTGCTGTCAACGAGAAAGCCCGTGATCGCCGGCCCCACGATGCCCGCGAGATTCCCGACCGCGCCCTGAAATCCGATCCAGCGTCCCGCTGCCGTCGGTCCGGCGAGCAGCTGGCCCACGGCGTAGAGCGTCGTCGTGGCAAGGCAGAACGCCAGCCCCATGGCGAGCAGACTTACCTCGAGCAGACGCGGACCGCCGAGCAGCACGCCCACGAGGCACACCGCGAC
>DASXQD010000330.1:0-2717 GCA_036493195.1 Gemmatimonadaceae bacterium
GAGATGTGGGTGCGCGACCTCGAGACTCGCCTCGGCGGCATCGTCGGCGCAAGCGGCTGCTGCTACGCCGCCCGCGCGCAGATTCAGCGCACTGTGTTGCGCGACGATCTCGCGCGCGACTTCGCGAGCGCGCTCATCGCGCGCCGCCTCGGCCTCCGCGCCGTGTCCGTGAACGAAGCGACCGCCGTCGTGCCACGCACCCCATCGCTGCGCGCCGAAACGAAGCGCAAGGCGCGGACGATGGCGCAGGGACTCGAGACGCTGCGCTACGGCGCGTCGCTCATGAATCCGATCCGCCACGGCGCTTTCGCGTTTGCGCTCGCAAGCCACAAGCTCGCGCGCTGGCTCGTCTATCTCGGCATTCCGTTCGCGGTGATCGGGATCGCGTGGCTCGCGCTCACCTCGCGCGCTGCACTCGTGCTGCTGCTCGCGATCGCGTTCGGTGTCGCGATGGGCATCGTCGCGATGCGGTGGCCTTCGGAGCGCCGCGTGCCGCTGCCGTTCGCGCTGGCTGGCTTCGCGCTGGCCTCCACGCTCGGAGGCCTGCGCGCGTGGCTGCTGGCCATGCGGCGCAAGCGGTTGCCGATGTGGGAGCCGACTCGCCGCGCCGCTATTCCCGAGTAGTGGCTACCGAGTAGTTACCAGCCGCTCCGGCGGAAAAGCATCACCGGGACCGTCTTCACCATGATCATGAGATCCTCGGCCAGACACTGGCGCTCGAGATACTCGAGATCGTAGCGGATCTTCGCACGCACGTCGTCGATCGACGTGTCGTACGAGTGGTTGATCTGCGCCCAGCCGGTGATGCCGGGACGCGCGCGCTGGCGGAGCCGGTATGCCGGGAGATCCTCGCGCAGGCGCACGAAGATGCTCGGCCGCTCGGGGCGCGGGCCCACGATGTTCATGTCCCCGCGAATCACGTTCACCAGTTGCGGCAGCTCGTCGAGACGCGTACGGCGCAGAATGCGGCCGAGCTTCGTGACCCGCGGATCGTTCCGCGTGGCCCACACGGCGCCCGAATTCCGCTCGGCATCCGCGCGCATCGTGCGGAACTTGTAGATCGTAAAGATCACGCCGCCGCAATCCTGCTTGCGACGATCGTACAGCGCATCGACGTGCGTTGAGCGGCGATCGAGACCGACGCGCGTCTGCGAATAGACTGCGGGGCCCTTCGACGTCAGCTTCACGGCGATGGCGACCAGCACGATGACCGGCGAAAGCGCGACCAGCGCGACCGATGCGAGTGCAATGTTGACGACCCGGTTTGCAATTTCGGACCTGTCGCGCGGTGTGGCCGTTGGCGCCGCCGGCGAAATACGCCGATCGGCACGTCGCACGACTTCGATTCCCATCGGCGCCTCGACACCGGCAGGCGCGACAATCCGCGTTCCGCCGTTGCTGCGTCTCCGATTCGGTCCGCGCTCAACGAATGGTTGATCGCCTGCCTGCGGGATGGTCCACACTTTCGCGGTTCCTCCTTCGTTTCGTCCGTTGCTCATCGGTGCCGTGTCAAAACGACTGCGGTGCTTATCAAACCGGCGGAAATACCAACTATAGAGGCGATCATTCCCCAGTTCGTGTGATGCCGCTCACCTATCAAAATCTGATCACCTGGTCGAATGTTGAGCTGATCCAGCGTTGCTCCTTTCGCAACTTCCTGGCCGAG
Source organism: Gemmatimonadaceae bacterium (assembly GCA_036493195.1). Taxonomy (GTDB): domain Bacteria; phylum Gemmatimonadota; class Gemmatimonadetes; order Gemmatimonadales; family Gemmatimonadaceae; genus FEN-1250. The sequence continues at coordinate 1,667 of DASXQD010000330.1, forward strand.
CAGTTGTGATGAATAGATCACATCGGCTCCCCGTTTCACCTGCGTTCTGTCCACGTCTGCAGTGGTCGTCGGGCCGCCGGCGATCATGATCGCATCGGCAAGCGCTATGTCCGCCGGTAATTGGTAAAATCCCGGCTTGCTCACCGAGCCCATCACGGCGACACGCACGAGCGATGTCGTCTGCACGTCCGGATGCTTGATGTAGCGAGTGAGCTGCGTCGTGAGATAATCCTGCAGCTCCGAGCGCAGCACACCCTGCAGCGAGATGTCGGGGATGTTCGCCAGCCTGATCATTCTCCCCGCGCGTACGGTGACCGTGTCGCTGATCGTGGAATCACCGCGAACCGCGAGAAGGACGCGATCGCCCACATCGAAATCGCCGTCGCGGAGTCTCGCGCGAATGGTCGCCGCCTGCATCTGCTTCTGTTGCCGCGTCGCCGCGTCCGGTGCTTTCGCAGCATCCGCTTCCGTCGAGATTGCAAGCTCCTGCAGCTGCGCCCGTGTCGCCTCGGTGTGCGCCTGATCGCGCGGCACCGGAGTCATCATCATGGAGGGAGCGGGGGCGGAGTGGTGGCACGCGCTGGCGCCAAACGCCAGTAGCGCAATGCCGAGAATCCCACGTGCCGAGCTTCTTACAACGGAGAGGCTGCCACGAATTGAGTTGCTCATGTGCGGGGGGAGCATTGCACCAGCCGTGCTAGAGGTGAGAGGATTGCTATCTGACGATAAATCTTTACGGCATGGTGACTTGAGCCGTGCAGCCAGCTGAGCTCAAGAGCATGGAGAGTGCCACGCTGTGGCGACCCCTCCACAACAGCGGGCGTCCCGGGCACAACTCGAGTGTTGCACACAAAACCGGGTGGAACGAAATGAACCACATAGAGTTGTACTCAGCAGTGATACTCGTTTCACCTTCTTTGTGATGTGGCCCCGGATCGCCACGTCTCACACTTCCATCGCAGATGTAGCACCGGTGCCCCACGGCCGCGGACGACTCCGTCGATCTGTATTATGTAAATCCATGAATCACAAGTAATTAGGCCGACAAGGC
>DASXQD010000331.1:0-9151 GCA_036493195.1 Gemmatimonadaceae bacterium
CGTCCGTGGGTTGCGTAGTTCCCGCGGACCGCGAACCTCGGCGCGCTCCTTCAGTTTATAGGACGGCCATCATGCCAACCGTCGCGAATGCTCCGAGCGCGGCTGCGAATCTCAAATTGTGAATGTTGCTGCTGCCCGACCTGACTGCCCTCCAGAAAAATTCTCACCATTCGTTCGGGGAACGGGTGAGGAGGGCAAAACGCATGCACTGTGCGCATTCGCATGTCCAACAATTCAGGCCAGTGCGATCGAGATTTTTTTGCGCGCAGTGCGAAGGCTCGGTCCGTCAATCGCTGTGCCTTCCGAGGTTACTGCCGTACACTAGAACGCCAGGTTGCGAACGATCCGCCAATGCCCATCGGTCTCGCGTTGCCAGACGGTGAGGTACGTGCCGCCGCTTCGCACCGGCATCGCGCCTTTCGTCTCGGGCGCGACCTCGAGCCAGGCTTCTCCCCATTCGGCGATTCGCGTCGCGCCGATCACTGTGAGCCCGCCTTGCACCACCGCGCCGGCGCGAATGTCGTGCAGTTTCGGAAAGCGCGCGGCATACATGCGCGCAATCGCGGAACGGCCGCGCGAGATGGTTCCGTCTCGCGCAATGAACAAGCCATCATTGGCGTACGCCGCTGCGATCGCCTGCGCGTCGTGATTCCGAAGACCGGGAAGCCATGCGGCGTTCGCGGCATCGATGTCGGGTCGCGCGCTCGCGAGGATGCGAGACGAGTCGAGAGCAGTGGCGTGTTCCGTACGCGGCGAGTCGCTCACGGCGACCTGCGCTGGAAGCGCGTGAGTCACCGGTAGGACGATGGCAGTGATGGTCAGCAGGAGGATCAGGATGTCACGCACCCGGCGCATGTGCTGAAACGCTGGTGATCGAATTACTCGCACGCGCTCAGCCGTCTTACTTCCCCGGCGCGCGATAGCTCACGGCTTTCTTCGCAGCCTGATCCATCTCTTCCGCGGTCATCAGAACCGTCGACCTCAATTGCACGGCTCCGGTCTGGTTGATGGCCAGGCTCACGGCCGCCGCCGTGACGGCATCCGGCAGATCGACGATGAGAATCACATCAGACGATCCAAAGGCGTAGTAAAAGGACTCGAGGTTACCGTGAAGACTCTTTACCATCGCTTCGACCGTCTTCCGTCTGCTGGAGCCGCCTTCCCTGGCGAGTCCCTTCGCACCATCCGCCGTATACGATGCTTCCATGAAATACTTGGGCATTGGACCGTCCTCGTGAGAGCGATTTCGAGATTCATAGGACAAACAGATGATGCGAGGTCCCGAGGTCTGCTGCAACTGCACTCTACGGCGCAGACGAGACTTGCGGCACATCGAGCGCTGCCTGCGACTGTGCGCCATGTTCGACCAGATCCCAGCGATTTCCGTACAGATCCTCGAACCCCGCCACGGTTCCATTGTGAACGATCGCGTGCCTCATCGGGCCCGGTTGGGTTGTCGAGTTGAAGGACGTTCCTTCGTCACGAGTGCGAGGGCTCAATCATTTCCTCGAGGGGACGGACCTCGGCTTCGCCCTCGAACTCCGGCCAGTGCACGCGGTGAAGCTCCATGAACTTCGTCGCCAGCTCGACGGCCTCCTCGTGCGTTCTGGCCTCGATCAACGAGTAGCCGCCGACCACCTCCTTCGCCTCGCTGAACGGACCGTCGGAGATAGTGATCTTGCCGCCCGACAGGCGCACGCGCGTCGCCTTCGCAAGTGGTTGCAGCCCTGCTCCCTCGATGAACATCCCGTTCTTGATCTGCTCGTCGACGAACTCGCCCATGGCGACGAACAAGGACGGCGGGACCTTGCTGAGATCGTAGTCCCCGGGATGTTTCACGAGTGTCATGTAGCGCATGTGGGTAGCTCCTGGTTGCCGAAGGGTCTGCGTTGGCCGTCGCTCCACTATACGTCGAACGAGACTCGCCGACATCGACACGCTGGCTCGCGCTCATCGCGGTCGTCCGCTATAGCTGTGGAAGCTAGCATCTGTTCCCCAACGACCGCGAGCATCGCGAGCGTGCTGCTACGCTACTGTGACTGATGTCTCTCCGCCTGCGCGCGTTCGCGCAGCCAGCTCAGGTCCTGCACGATCAATTCGGGATGCGCGGCGACGGCAGTCGTCGGGAAGTCGGAGGACACTCCCTTCACGTGTCGATCGAGGAAGCCACGCACCAAGTCGTTCTGGATCGCGGTGAATTTCACGAGCGCATCCTCTTTCCCCAGCTTGAGCCGTAACGGCTGAGCTCCCGCGAGCTCCGGGAGATCCGAGATGCCGCTGTGTCGAATTCCAGGCACCACGAAACGATAGCCATCGGAGCGGAGTCCCGCTTTCGAGATCCGCTCGTATGCCAGGTCCGCTGCCGCTGGCGTGCGTGGACCCAGGGGCTCGCGAACGCCGGGGTCCATGCCGGGCGGCAGCTCCGGCATCTTGCGAAAATCCTCCCACACATCGGAGCCCAACGTGAGGAATGGCGTACGAAGCTCGGTATCGGCCAGCTCGTGGGACCACAGTCCGCCGTCGAGGTGGACCACGCCGCGAGCGCGTGCATCACCCTGCGCGAGCATCCCCGCGATGTACGCCCCGAATGATTTTCCCATGTACCCGCGGCGCTCGTGATCGATGACCGCCGCCACCGGCGATGCGCTCGGGATCGCATCTTCCTCGAGGCGGTCGAGCACGAAGTACACGTCATCCCGCCAGACCGGAGCGAGCCGCCCCGCCGAGGTGGTGCGCAGGACTTGGATGTACTCCTGTAGCGCCGCGAGCTGCGCGGTGAGTGTCGGAGCCGCGTACGCGGACATCGCGCCCAGTGCCTGACCGATCTTCATCATGTCCTCGAGGATGCGCGGCGATCCCGTCGCAGTGTCTCCGTTCGGATAGACGATCCCGCCGCTCTCCCACGGGTGTCCCACGCTGAGCACGATGTATCCATGGGCCGCGAGATACTCGAACAGCGCCGTGTGCTGGGCCGGATACGACAGGTATCCGTGGTTGAACACAACGACTGGATAGTGACCGAAGGCGGGCGGCGCTTCGACCCAACTGTTCGTCACGAGACGGCTGGCATTCCGCAGCGCGTCCGGAGGTTGCCGTAGCAGCTCGAGAGATTTGACGGGCACGGTGCCTGCCTCGGCCTCCGTGAAGTATGGCCGGCGTTGGCAGCCAGTCACGTCCGCGGCAGGGTACAAAGATCTGACGTACAGACGACGCGTGATGGTCGGCGTTGGTGCGTACTGCGAGCTACGAAGCGGGTCGGTGACCTCGAAATCGAGCGTGCCCACGGGAAACTGACCGCGCAGCTCGGGCCAGTGACGGCAGTTCGCGTCGTAGTCGTACTGCCCATCATTCATCCCATCAATCATCGCGTGTGCTCGACCTGCCCGCTTCCTGCTTCACTTCGTACCAAAGCGCTACCATTCCGCTCTGATATCCCTTCACCTCGAGTAGATGCAGGGCAACATCGCGATCGAGTCTCTCGAAGAACGGAATGCCGTCACCGATCAGGATGGGAAGAATGGAATAGCGAAGCTCGTCGGCCAGCCCGCGGCGCAGACATTCGCCCGAAACCGCGCCACCGCCCACGAACCAGATGCTGTGAAATTTCGGCCTCAGTCGCTCTTGCACCAGATGCTGAAGATCGCCCGCGTAGAACTCGACGGTATTTCTCGTCCTCGGCAGATCGCGATGGGTGAGCACGAAGGTGGGCTTGTCACCGTAGGACCAGCCCAGCCCCTTCGTCTCGAAATTCAATGCGGTCTCGTAGGTTCGCGAGCCCATGACATAGCAGTCGATCGCGCGAAGGAACCCTGCGACGGATTCGGGCGCCATCACATCGCCGCCCTCAAAGCGGTCGGACGTCTCGAGCCAGTCTACGCGTCCATCTCGTCTCGCGATGAACCCGTCGAGACTCGCGGCCATGTGGATCGTTACGCGGGACTTCGGCTGTTCCATGCTTGTACCCGATGCTGAATTGCGCGAGTTGCGACGGACTCTAAATGTGCACGTTCACGGTGTAAACCGAACACCCTCGCTCTCGAGTTGCGAAGCGATCGAGGCGCCGAGGTGCGCTCCCCACTGCGCGCCGGCCTGGGTGCTCTCCTGCATTACCGCCGGAAATTCCGAGATCATCTTCTGACCGATGGGCGTTTGATAGAAGGATATGAGCTGCCGTAGCTCGTCGGACGAAAAATGGTGCTCGTACACGCCCACGACTATTTCCTCGAATTCCCCTCGCCGATTTCGCGCCTCCGCGAGAAAGCGGTCCCAAAAGACGGCGGGGATTCGGGGATTCGCCTTGCGCTGTGCGGGAACGGACGCTTCCATGGCAGCGATCGCGAGATCAGCCGTGTGCGTCATCGTCAACAGTTGATGAATGAGCACCACCTTGACTGAATCGTGAGGCTGCCCGCTTGCATCCTGCCCCGCGGCCGGGACGGTCGCGCCCAAGAGAAGGGTTGCTGCAAGGCCTGCACAGAGGACTGCTCGCATCGACGCTCCTTGCCTTGTCTGGGATTCAGAATGGCAACCGCCTGCTCGCAAGACAGACAAAGACGCTGATTCGTCCGCGCTCTGCGAAGGCGTTTCGGCCGCGATCAGCGCTGTGATGTAGCCGTAATGCACTCGGGGATGACGAAGCGGCTCAACAACACGTTACGCGGCTTCCAGTCCGGGCGGCAGAGCGCGCGCTTTCGAATATACGAAGAGCTCCGATGACGGGGATGAGCACTACCGCGCGGAAGCGGCGGCAGGGATGGCAGCGACGGCCGCGCTCACGACGCCGTAGCTGGCAGCTACGAAGCGATCAGCCAAACCTCGATGAGCTCGCGAGCCAATCCTATTCCTCTCGCAGCGTAATCGCCGGATCCACGCGCGCCGCGCGTCGCGCCGGCAGCCAGCTCGCGAGCAGCGCGACCAGCGCGAGAATGAGGGGAACAGTCAGCATTGTGGCAGGATCGTTCGCACCGACATTGTACAGTCGCGACTCCAAATAGCGTCCGGCCGCCAACGCACCCGCGACGCCAACCGCCACGGCGACGATCACGACCTCCAATCCAGATCGCAGCACCATCAGAACCGCCTGACTTCCACGCGCTCCCAACGCCATGCGGATGCCGACCTCCCGCGTGCGCTGCGCGACGCTGAACGACATCACACCATACACGCCGATGACTGCAAGCACGATCGCGAGCAATGCGAATCCTCCGATCAGATTCACCGAGAGCTTCGCCGGCGCGAGATCGCGCCGCACGAGTGTGTTCATCGTGCGAATCTTCCACACCGGTTGATCGGCATCGACAGTCCAGATGGCTTCGCGCAACGCCTTGCCCATCGATTCCGGATCGCCGATCGTGCGCATGGCCACGCTCGCAAAGATGCCGGACGCCTGCATTTTGTCGAGATAGAGCTGCGGCGAATCGTGCTCGGACAGCGTCTGCTGCTTCACATCGCCGACCACGCCCACTACTCGCACGAGGACGTCGGGCGGTCCGATCAGACGCACGCCCTTGTCGAGCGCCGACTCGCCCGGCCACTCCTTGCTCGCGAATGCCTCATTCACGATCGCGACGCGCTCCCCGCCAACGCGATCGTGAGAGTCGAAGTCGCGTCCGGCGAGCAGAGGGATGCGCATCGTTCGAAAATAGCCGTCGCTCGCATTCGTGATTTCCGTGACGGGCTCGGCGCCCGCCGCGGGTTGCGCATGCCCCTCCGCCGCGTAGCTTATCATACCGTAATTGCCACTGAGCGGAATCGCATCGACGAGCGCCACGGATGCCACGCCGGGCAGCTCGCGCAGCCGCTCGAGCGCCGCCGTCATGAAGAGCTCCACCTTCGTGCTGTCACCGTACTTCGCCGACGGCAGCCTGAACTCGGCCGTTAAAACGTTGTCGGCATCGAAGCCGGTATTGGCGCGTTGCAGCAACACCAGCGAGCGCGTGAGCAGCCCGGCGACCGCGAGCAGGACGATGCAGAGCGACAGCTCCGCCGCCACCAGCGCGTTTCGAGTATTGAAGCGCCGCGCCGTCGCGCTCTCGGTGCGTGCGCGCAATGCATCCTGCAGGTTGACGCGCGAGCCGAAGAGCGCCGCGGGCGCGCCGAACATTAGCCCGGTCACGATGGCGATCACCAATGAAAACGCGAGTACCCAGACGTCGACGTGCACGGGCGTGGCGTCCGCAATCGGGAGGATGCCGACGAGTGCCTTCACCGCCCATGTGCCGAGCAATACGCCAAGAAGGCCGCCGATGAGCGACAGCAAGAGGCTCTCGATGATCACCTGCATCGCCAGACGCGCGCGATTCGCGCCGAGCGCGGCGCGAAGTGAGATCTCTCGCGCGCGAGTCGATGCGCGTATCAGCTGCAGGTTCGCGAGATTCACGCAGACGATGAGCAGCACCGCCAGGACCGCGCCGAACAGCACGAGCAACATGAAGCGCGAGTTGCCGACGAGCTGCTCCCGCAGATCGAGCACGCTCACGCTCGGTCGCGCGCCACTCTGCGGATGTTCCAGCTGCAGCTGCGTTTCGAGCGATGCGAGCTCGCGCTGTCCATCGCTCGGCGCGAGTCCGGGTTTGAGTCGGCCGACGGCCCACACGGACGCGTTGGACCGATCGAACCACTCGCGACTTGGCGCCGAGCTAATCGGCAGCCACAGCTCGGCTTCGAATGGATCGAGATAACTGGCGGCTGTCACCCCGATCACGACGTGCGGGCGGCCATTCAGAATCATCGTCTTGCCGAGGGCGTCGCCGCGTCCGCCGAAACGCGCCATCCATGCTGCGTATGACAACACGACCACCTGCTGCCCGGCGCCGAGTGCAGTTTCGTCGTCGGTGAACAGCCTGCCTGCCGCCGTCTTCGCGCCGAGGAGTTTCAGCGTCGATGCGGTGACGAAGCTTCCGATCACGCGATCGGGCCGATCGCCTCCCGTCAGGTTTACGCTGATCGTGCGCACCACTCCGATGTCGGAGAACGAGTGGTTGCGCTGGCGCAGGTCCTCGATGTCCGGAAGCGACATGAGCATCTGCTTCTGCGCACCGCTGGTTGCCCAAATACTGACGAGCTGCTCCGGATGCACGTACGGGAGTGGCCGCAAGAGCAGCGCGTTCACCAGCGTGAAGATCGCGGTGTTCGCACCGATGCCGAGCATGAGCGTGCCGAGTGCAACCACGGTGAAGGCGGGGCGCCGCACGAAGCCGCGCAAGGCGAATCGAACATCCTTCAGCAAGGCATTCACGCTAATGCTCCTGATCCGCGCGGTGAGCGATGGCTCGACAGATGCCACGCGAATGGGGCGTGGTGCGCCGTGGCGCAGTGATGAGACGAGGCTCGCGAGCGCGTCGGCGCTCAATCGCGCCATCACTCGCACCTGTCCAAGCGGATCGTCGCGATAACGCGGATCGAGTCGCGCATCGTCGATGAACCGCGCGATGTCCTCGGCGTACTGTTCGCGCAGCGCACGAGGATAGCAGTAGGCGAGCAGGCGCGATCGTCGGGTTGGACGTGGGTGATCGCTCATGCGGGCGACTGTAGCAGCGACTTCCGCCGTGCGAGCGCGACCACTGCGTCGAGTCGCGCCACCTCGCGCACGAGCACGCGCCTGCCAAACGGCGTGAGACGGTAGTAGCGACGCCGCTCGTCGCCGTCCTCCCGGCGGCGTGTCACCACTTCTTCGACGAGCTCCGCGCTCGTCATGCGGAGAATGGAGCCGTACAGTGTGCCCGGGCCCATGTGCACCTGCCCGTCGCTCATCGCCTCGACTTCCTGCGCGATGGCGTATCCGTGTCGCTCCCCATCGGCCAGGGCGAGCAGGATGTGCAGCACCGCAGGCGTGAGCGGGAGCAGGCTTTCGGGAGATTTCTTGGTCATGAGCGCCTGGGGACTGGAATATATCCGCGATGGATATATACATCCGTCACGGTACTAGACGCAATCCCCTTGCGCTGGTCCCCGAGCGCGGCCTCAGCCCCTGCGCGCCACCTCGATCGCAGCGATGTCGATCTTTCCCATCTGCATCATCGCGTCGAACGCGCGCTTCGCCGCCGCGGGATCCGGATCGGTGATCGCTTTCGTCAGGACCGTCGGCGTGATCTGCCAGGACAATCCCCACTTGTCCTTGCACCACCCGCACGCGCTCTCCTGGCCACCGTTGCCGACGATCGCGTTCCAATAGCGGTCCGTCTCCGCCTGATCGGCGGTCGCGACCTGAAACGAGAACGCCTCATTGTGCTTGAACGCAGGTCCGCCGTTGAGCCCGAGGCACGGAATCCCCATCACGGTAAACTCGACGGTCAACACATCGCCCTTTTTCCCCGACGGAAAGTCTCCCGGTGCGCGGTGAACGGCGCTCACGGATGAATCGGGAAAGGTCTCGGCGTAGAATCGCGCCGCGTCCTCGGCTTCGCGATCGTACCAGAGGCATATCGTGTTTTTTGCCGGCTTTGCCACTTCTGTTCTCCAGTGAATGGGTAATGCGAGACCAAAGTCTGCTATAGGCTCGCAGTCGAGCGCAATCAGTCGAAGATTGCGAGTCTGCTCACGAGGACGCGAACTGATACGACGGAAGCTCGATGTCATCCCGAAGATCGCGGCCGATCACAAAACGAGAAATCAAGGGTACGCGCATCATTTGCGTGACCAGATCACGGAAGGCGATACCGGCCGAGGTCTTCGGTGCAAACGCCGAGGCGAGCTTTTCCGCCGACTGCTGCTTCTGCTTCAGAAACGGCATCAGCCGACGCTCGTATCGCTCGAACGCCGCTGCAAAGTCTCCGTCACAAGCATGCAGCTCTCCCGCGAGAACATACGCTTCGGCGATCGCCAATCCCGTTCCCTCACCGGCCATGAGCGACACACACGCCGCGGCGTCACCGATCAACGCGACCCGCCCCTTCGACCAGCGTTTCATCCGAATCTGACTTACAGAATCGAAGTAAATATCGGTGGCACGCTCGATCTGAGGCTCTATCAAAGGCCATTCCCAACCGGTACCGGAAAAGACGCGACGAAGAATCGATTTCGGTTCGTCGTGCACAGTCATGAGCTCGTCGCGAAAAATGAACAGGAAGAGCGTTTTGTCGTCGCGCATCGAGAAGCGTGAGATCTGCCGCCCTGGGACGTTATGACTCATGTAGACGAGCTCATCATGAGG
>DASXQD010000332.1:0-16779 GCA_036493195.1 Gemmatimonadaceae bacterium
GCGCTCGGGAACCTCGACGCGGATCGTAAGCGCTCCCACACCCGGAGTGCCCACGGGAATCGGAGCTTCCTTCGCGGTGCGAAGCGATGCGACGAATGGCTCGCTCACGCAGTCCCCGCCGAGGTCATGTCGGTCATTCCGATTTCCTTTTCGGTGTCCGGGATCGGATCGAGCGTCGAGAAAAACCGCGCAATCTGCTGGTCGAACAGATACGTGGAGCCGCGCACGATTGTTCCAGCATCCGAGGGTGTGACGCCGATGACCAGCTCCTCGCCGCCTTGGCCGCGGAAGGTCAGGTATGCCGGACCTTCCTTCTCGAGAAAGGCGGCATAGATGGGGCTGCGACGCGCGAAAAACTTCTTCGCCGCCGCGAGCACGTCCGCGGGCGACATCGGAGTTCTGATTTCCTGAAGCATGCCTGGTCCTGTTGTTGAGTCAGCCTGGTTGAGCGATCCCCGGCTGCAAGTCGTTGCTGAATTCTAGCGGGATCTCCACCACGAACGACGACCCTTCTCTGGGCGCCGACTCGAGTTGGATGTCACCGCCGAGCAGGCGCGCCAGTTGCCTCGACAGCGCAAGGCCGAGGCCGGAGCCGCCGTACTGCCGGGTGGTCGAGCCATCGACCTGCCGGAACTCATCGAACACGAGCTGGTGCGCAGACGTCGGGATGCCGATTCCCGTATCGGATACGGTGAATCGCGCGAGATCGTTGAGCACCTGCACCGTCGCCCGCACCTCGCCCTGCGATGTGAACTTGTACGCGTTGCCGAGCAGCTTGGCCAGGATTCGCACGACTTTCTGACGATCGCTGCGCATCCACCGCGGCGGGCCTTCGGGAATCTCGACACGCAGCTCGATGCCGGCGGCGCGCTCTTCCTTCGTCTGCTCGAGCGCAGTCTCGAGGGCGACGCGCGGATCGAAGAGCTCGACCTGCACGCGCACTTCGCCGCGCCGCAACGCGGTGAGCTCGAGCAGATCCTCGATCAGCACGAGCAAGCGCTCGCTCGAAGTCGTCATGTGCGAGAGCGTCTTCCGCTGCTCGTCCGTGAGCGGCCCCGACATTTCCTCCTGCAACAGATACGCGTAGCCGAGGAGTGCGGTGAGCGGCGTGCGGAGCTCGTGGCTGATATTCGAGAGGAATTCATCCTTGAGCCGTCGCGCTTCCATCACCGCGACGTACTGCTGCTCGAGCTGCGCATTGGACTCGAGCAGTGCACCGTTCGCGCGACGCAGGTCATCGATCATCGACGCCTTCTCGGCAGTCGCCGCCATCTGGTCGGCGACGATCTGCAGTAGTCCGCGCTCCTCGACGGTGAGCAGCCCGGGGTTGGCGAAGTAGAATGTGACGGTGCCCAGCACGCGCGCCGGTGTTTGCAGTGGCAGCGCGACGAGCGCGCTGAAGCCGAGCTCCGTCGCGACCTCCTGCCAATCGGCGAGCGATGGATCCGCGAACACATCGGGCACATGGATCGCGCGCCGCTCGCCTGCGGCCTGGCCGCTCGGTCCGAGCCCGACGCGCACGCGCATGTCGCCGAGGAAGGGACGGAAGCGCGCAGGCCAATTGTACGACGCCGCGAGGCGCATCACATCGTCATCGTCCGCGATCGTGTAGATCGACGCGAACGCGGCGCCGACCAGCGGGCTCACACGATCGAGCGCGAACTGGAAGACATCCTGCGGCCTGTCGGCCGTGAGGAAGGCATGTACGATCTCGCGGACGGCAACCAGCTCCCGAATCGAGGCATCCGATGGAACGCCGGTCGTGTCCGAAGCTGAGTACGGTGCGCGGATCACACGGGGGAATCTACGCCTAACACTCGCATAGGCCACCCCAGACGGTCATTCTGCCGCGCGGGCTCGCTCCCGGTTGGCGACCTGCGTGAGCAGCTCGGGTAGCTGAGCGGTGAAACCCGAGCGCGCGAGAACGGTCGCGCCGCCCTCGCGCGCACGCCTGATCGCCTCCACGTTGCCATGCCCGGCGAATCCCAGAATCGGCGTGGCCGGCGAGACCGCGCGAATGCGCGCGATCGCCGCGAACGAGTCCAGCGCACTCTCTTCCAGATCGACGATCGCCAACGCCGGCTCACCTGCCGCAAGCTGACGGTCGAGCTGCTCGGGCGACTTCGCGACGCGCAGCTCGAGCCCGAGCCGGCGCGCCACCTCGTCGATCTTCGAGCGAAAGAGCAGGTCGCTCATGACGACGAGCAGCTTGCGAGCGCCCGCGATCGGCGCGATCGCGTTCTGCGGAGCGGTCATCGCGGCCCCTTCGCGCGCGCGGGACGGATCTCGATGCGCGACACGAGCACGGATTCCGGCTGCGTCACGAGATACCACACGGAGTCCGCGATTTGATTGCTCGTCAGCTTCCAGCTCTGATCGCCACTGCTCGGCGTCAGATCGGTGGCAACGGAGCCCGGCATCACGACGGCCACACGCACGCCCGCGTCGCGCACCTCGAGCATGAGCGACTCGGTAAAGCCGTTCACCGCGTGCTTTGTTGCGGCGTAGCAGCTTCCGCCCACGAACGTATTGCGTCCCGCCAGCGAGCCGATCGTGACGACGAAGCCGCGCTTGCGCTGCACCATGCCGCCGATCAGCGCGTGTGTGACGTAGTAGAGCGAATTGAAGTTCACATCCACCATGCGATGCCACTCGGCGCTCGTGAGCTCGAGGAACGGCTTCATCGTGGCGACGCCCGCGTTGTTCACGAGCACATCCACCTCGAGCCCGCCGAGCGCCGCTCCCACCGCCTTCTCGTCCGCGATGTCGAGCGGGATCGTGCGGCACACGCCGCCGCCGATTTCGATCTCCTCCTGCAGCGATGCGAGCTCGCTCGCCGAGCGGGCGACCGCGATGATGTCGTATGCCGCCGAGAGGCGGAGCGCGGTGGCGCGTCCGATGCCGCGCGATGCGCCGGTGACGAGCGCTGTTTCCTTTGCCATGTCCGGTCTCCCTTGGCTGCTCAGGCGGATACCAGCATCGCTTCCGTCGCGCGCACGAGCGGCGCGAAGGAAAGCGTCCGCGAAGTCACGCGCTCCGCGAGCTCGTGCGCGAGCTCGCGCTGCCCTTCGGCGAACAGGTTCTCGACGATGTACGGGCCTGCGCGCGGATTGCGATACCAGTCCTCATCGAAGCGCTCGACCAACGCCTCGCCGATCACCGCCTGCAGCTGCCACGCGCGCAGGTAGCGGGCGGCGTAGTAGCGCGGATCGACGTCGACGAACGCATCGGCGCGATCGTAGCGGAACGACGTGGCTTGCGTGAGCGTGTCCACGTAGATGTCTGGAAGGCTGTGCCACGAATGCTCGCCGCCGTACAGCTCGTGCTCGTAGATGAGCTTCGCGCAGTATCGGCGCAGGAACTGCAGCTCCTCGAATCCCGCCGCGCGGAGAAAGCCCGGAATGCGCGGCCCGCCGAGCTCCGTGTAGCGCGCGAGCCAGCCGGGGAGATGCAGCATGTGGTCGAAGAGCATCGCGTACGACTCGGTCACCGAGTTGTCGCCGAGCCAGCGATATTCGAACGGATAGTCCGCGCGCGTGTTGGCGAAATGCAGCGCGTGCCCGAGCTCGTGGAGGAAGGTGCGATAATCCGACTGTCCGCCATGCGGGCGGAGCACGAGATATACCTCCTGCGGCACGCGTACCGGCGAGCAGAACGCGCGCGAGCTCTTCCCATCCCGGTCGGCCGTATCGAAGATCACGCGACCATTCGCGGTCGCGTCGGCACCCATGTCGGCGACCTGACGGCGCACCTCGGGCTCCATCTGCCTGCTCGGGAAGTACGGATCGAAGGCGGGCGCGCGCATGAGCGCGAGCGCATCCGCGCGCGTCGCATCCTTGGGATCGATGTCGAGCTCGCGGCGTACGACCTCCGCGAACACGTCGTCCCACATCGGCTGGGTGTCGCGCAGGAAAGCGCGGCACTCCTCCACGAGCGAAGGAAGATTCACGCCGCTCAGCGCGGAGAAGGTGTCATTGTAGCTTTTCGCGATCTCGAGTCCTTCCACGATGTCCTTCTCGCGTTGGAAGCGCTCCTGGCGCATCGGCGCGAGCTCCTTCGCCACGAGCGACGCGCGGGCGCGCTCGAGGCGCAGCCGTTCCTCCCGATCCTTCGCGTTCGCGATGTCGATCGCGATCTGCTGGTACTGAATGCCCCGCCCGTCTTCGACGCGCGCGACGGCGCTCGACTCCCACGCGATCTCCCGCTCGTCCAGCGCCGCGAGCTCACGCGACACGCGCGCATCCGCCTGCCATTCGAGCAGAATGCGTGCGGAGCGCTGCTCATCGCCTCCGTCTGGCGAGTCCCGAAACAGCTCGCGCACCATCTCGAGCGCCTCGTCGCTGAGCACGTTCGCGTACCGCGCGTAGATCGCCTGCAGTTCCGCGGTCTTCTTGAGCCCCGATCCCGTTTGGTAGAGCTCGCGCGAGATGGTCTGGTGAAAGTCGTCGCCCTCGCGCCGCAGCGTATCGAGCGAGATCGTCATCGAGCCAGACGCTCCTGGAGCACGGCGCGCAGTCGATCCGCCTGCACGCGTTCCTGCTGGAGCGTGTCGCGATCCCGAATGGTCACCGTTCCTCCCGTGATCGATTCTCCATCGACCGTGATCCCGAATGGCGTACCGACTTCGTCCTGTCGTCGATAGCGACGGCCGATGGCGCCCGACTCATCGTAGAACACCGGGTAGAGCGGGCGCAGATCGTCTGCGATGCGATGCGCCATCTCCGGCATCCCATCCTTTTTCACGAGCGGAAAGATTCCCGCCTTCACCGGTGCGATCGACGGCAGCAGCTTGAGCACGGTGCGTCCCTCCTCCTCACCCTCTACGGTCTCCTCGTGAAATGCGTTCACGAGCACCGCGAGCGTCGTGCGGTCGGCACCGACGGAGGTCTCGACAACGTACGGGGTGTAGCGCCGATTGTTCGGCTGGTCGAAGTACTCGAGCTTCTTTCCCGAAAACTGCTGGTGCTGCGTGAGATCGAAGTCGCCGCGATTGTGCACGCCTTCGATCTCCTGGAAGCCGAGCGTTCCGCCGAAGTCGAACTGCACATCGAAGGCCGCGCGCGCGTAGTGCGCGAGCTCCTCCTTCGTGTGCTGATGGAACTTGAGCCGCGAGTGCTCGAGCCCGAGCGACTGGTGCCACTCGAGCCGCTGCGCCTTCCAGTACTCGAACCACTCCATGTCGCTGCCTGGCTCCACGAAGAACTGCATCTCCATCTGCTCGAACTCACGCGTGCGGAAGATGAAATTTCCCGGCGTGATCTCGTTCCGGAACGCCTTGCCGATCTGTGCGATGCCGAACGGAATCTTCTGGCGTGTGGACTGCTGCACGTTCAGGAAGTTCACGTAGATCCCCTGCGCCGTTTCCGGGCGGAGGTACACGACACTCGCCGTGTCCTCCACGGGACCCATGAACGTCTTGAACATGAGATTGAACAGGCGCGCCGCGCCGAGCGTGCCCTTCATGCCGCACGAGGGACACTGCACGTCGGGCGTGCCCGGCGTGCCCTTGATGCGCGCGTCGTCCGCACGAAAGCGCTTCTTGCAGTTGCTGCACTCCACCAGCGGATCTACGAAGCCGCTCACGTGGCCGCTCGCCTCCCACACGCGCGGATGCATCAGGATGGCCGCGTCGAGTCCCTCGATGTCATCGCGCATGCGAACCATCGCGTTCCACCAGCGGTCCTTCAGATTCTTCTTCAGCTCGACCCCGAGTGGACCGTAGTCCCACACGGACCCCGTGCCTCCATAGATCTCGGAGGACTGGAAGATGAAGCCGCGCCGCTTGCACAGCGACACGAGCTTTTCCATCACGTCGGGGAATTCGCTTGTGGTCATGCGTCGATGGCAGGAGTGATGGGAAGGGCGATTCTATCAGCTGTCGAGATCGGCGCTGAGTACCGGCTCGGCGGGCGCCGCGTGTCCGAGGATGCGCGCCAGAATCTTTTCGCCATGAAAGCGTCCGTTCTCGATGAATACCTTGTTCGCATCGAAGCCCGCGACGACCACTCCAGCGATGAAAACGCCCGGCACGTCCGTCTCGAGCGTCACGTCATCGTGCGCCGGCACGCCCGTCACCGGATTGATCGAGACGCCGACCTGTCGCAGCAGATCGACGTTTGGCGCAAAGCCCGTCATGATGTACACGCGATCCGCGGCAAGTGTCGAGCGCACGCCCTGCGTGTCGATCGTGACGCTGTGCGGATCGATGGCGACCACGCGGCTGTTCCAGCGCACCGCGATGTTTCCCTCCTTCATCCGGTTCTGAACGTCCGGAAGAATCCAGGGCTTGATCTTCATGTCGAAGTTGGGGCCGAAGTGCACGAGCGTGACGCGCGCACCGCAGCGCCACAGATCGAGCGCGGCCTCTGCCGCCGAGTTTCCGCCGCCTACGACAATGGTGTCCTGATCGAACGATTCGTGTCCTTCCTTGTAGACGTGCGTCACGTGCTCGAGCGTCTCGCCCGGCACATTGAGCCTGTTCGGCGAGCCGAAGTACCCTGTGGCGATGATCACGAACCGCGCGCGCACGGCGCGTACGTCACCACCACGGCGCAGCGTGTGGACGACGAACTCGCCTTCCGTGCCCGTGACCTCGGTGACCCGTTCGAACTGCCGAACCGGTATGCCGAAATACGTGACGACCGAGCGATAATACGCGAGCGCATCGCGCCGTCCCGGCTTGTCGCCGCCGATCGTGAACGGCAAGCCACCGATCGAGAGCTTCTCTGCGGTCGAAAAGAAATTGACGTACGTCGGATACGCAGTGATCGTGCTCGTGACGGCGCCGCCGTCGAACACGAGGCAGCTCATTCCCGCGCGAAGCATCGACACCGCGGCGGCGAGCCCGCACGGTCCCGCGCCCACGATGGCGACGTCGACGGTCTCCTCGACTTCCTGCGCCATCACTCCACTCCGATGATCTGATCGCGGTGCGTCCCAACGCTCACGTATGAGATCGGCGTGTCCGCGAGCTCACGAATGCGATCGAGATAACGGCGCGCGGCGGCGGGAAGATCGCCGAGCGTGCGCGCGGCCGCGGTGCTGGTGCGCCAGCCGTCGAACCATTCGTATACGGGAACCGCCTTCTCCAGCAGCACGAGATCGCCCGGAAACTCCTCGTGCACTTCGTTGCCAACCTTGTATCCGGTGCACACGGCCACGCGATCGAGCGTGTCGAGCACGTCGAGCTTCGTCACCGCGAGTCCCGTGAGCCCGTTCACGCGCGCCGCGTAGCGCACGACCACCGCGTCGAACCAGCCGCAGCGGCGCGCGCGCCCGGTGGTCGCGCCGAACTCGTTGCCGAGCGTGCGCACCTCGGTCGCGAGCGGCTCCTCGAGCTCCGTCGGCAAGGGGCCATTGCCCACGCGCGTCGTGTACGCCTTCACCACGCCCAGAATTGCATCGAGCGCCGTTGGCGCGATCCCCGTACCCGTCGCGGCGCCGCCCGACGTCGTGCTGCTCGACGTGACGTACGGATACGTGCCGTGATCGACGTCGAGCAGCGATCCCTGCGCGCCCTCGAGAAGAATCGCGGCTCCGGACCTGGTCGCGCGATGCATCGAGAGCCCGACATCATCGGCCAACGCGAGCAGACGGGGCGCGAGCTTCGTGAGCAGCTGCACCACGCTGTCGACGTTGGCGCGCTCATTCGAGCCGAAGGCGACGAGCTGCGCATTGGCATGCATGATCCCGGCCTCGAGCAGCTCGCGCAGCTTTTCGGGATGCCTGAGGTCGAGCACGCGCACGCCGCGCCGCGCGATCTTGTCCTCGTACGCGGGCCCGATGCCGCGTCCCGTAGTTCCGATCGCCTTGCTCGCGGCGCTCTGGCCGTCCACCAGCTTGTGATACGGCAGCACGAGATGCGCGCGGTCGCTCACGTAGAGCCGGCCTTCCACATCCACGCCGTCGCGCACGAGCTCATCGATCTCGGTGAACAGCGTCTCGGGATCGAGCACGACGCCATTACCGATCGCGCATCGCACGCCGGGATGGAGAATGCCGCTCGGAATCTGATGGAGGACGAATGCGCGGTCGCCGAACTTCACGGTGTGACCGGCGTTGGCGCCGCCCTGGTAGCGCACCACCCAATCGGCGCGTTCGGCCAGCACGTCAACGAGCTTTCCCTTCCCTTCGTCGCCCCACTGCGCGCCGACGACGACGAGAGTTCGAATTGATGAGCTGAACATGCCTTCCAGAGTGCGTGAGCAGGCAGGCGCGGACGAACGGC
Organism: Gemmatimonadaceae bacterium; assembly: GCA_036493195.1. Taxonomy (GTDB): domain Bacteria; phylum Gemmatimonadota; class Gemmatimonadetes; order Gemmatimonadales; family Gemmatimonadaceae; genus FEN-1250. The sequence goes on from DASXQD010000332.1 coordinate 8,228, forward strand.
CGCCGGCGCGGGAGGTTACCCCGAAAAGCTAACGCCGGCTGGGGATGATCCCAACGTCGGGGTTGAGCGAGACGCGCTTGAAGTGCCTGGACACGAATCAAGCCAATGGCACGAATCGAAGCGGTGCGCGAAGAGGGGCCAATGCGCCTTGGTGCGTGCGCGTTAGTGAACGCAGGCGAGCGCCCTCAACGCCTGCCGTTTCCAGTCAAGGATCAGTTGCCCTTCTGCCAGCGGAGCATCTTCTCCCGGCGGAGCCTGAGCCTGCAGTCAAAAGCTCCTCTCCGTTGGTGTCCGTTTGTGTCCGTTTGTGTCGTCTCATCCAAGTCGTTTCTGCCGTTAGGGTCTGGCAAAAGCAACTGTGAAGAACGACACCGACGGACACTAAAAGACACAAACGGAGAAGGCGAAACGCTCTGCACTTTGGATTCGTGCTCAGCAGTTTCGAGCGAGGATCGACGCGGCCAGCAACGCCGCCACCGCTTCGATGCCGCTGTCATGGAGATGCGTGGGAACGTCGCGCGAGGTGTGGATTCGGCTCACGGTGCGCCAGCTCCCTTTGCTGACGTTCACGACTTCCCAATTCGCGTCTGCCAAGGCGACGCCGTCCATGAGCAGGCCCGGTGGAAGTCGGCTAGCGGCCGGCCAGCCCTCGCCGAGGCGGCCGAGCAGTGCGCGAGGCTTTCGGCCGCTGTACACGAGACGAAGCGAGCCGGCATCATCGATGCCGTCGACGTTGATCGCGCTTGCCCGCCCCGCTTCTCGCGCCCACGCGCGTGCGCCCGCGAGGCCGAGCTCCTCGGCGCTCGTCAACAGCACGCCGATCGCCTGGCGATGCGGAATCAGCTCCGCAGCGCGCAGCACTGTCGCGACGCCGGACGCGTTGTCCAACGCTCCGGGCGACTGCTCACCAACCATACTGCCGCCGACGGGAAGCGCGGCGAGGACGCCGAGCGTGGTGACGGGAACCCAGAGCCACGCGAGAGTCAGGCCCCCGAGCTGCAACGTCGCGAGCGTCGTCGCCGCAATCCATAACACGATGCATGCGATGATCGCGGCCGCGCGCACACCAATCGGAATCGGCTGACTCTTGGAATCGAGGTGCGCGACCAGCCACATGTCGGGAACACCGCGCGTCGCGACGAGGTTGATTCCCGTCGCGCGCGCGATCGGCAGTTCCATTACTCCCCATCGCCCGAGCCACCAGGCGAAGCTCCCGAGCAATGCCGCGCCAGCCGCGAGAATTTCGAGCGCCGCGCGCGCATCCCCGCGCGCGCCGAAGTGGCCCGCCGCGAGGAAGAGAATCGCGGTGAGCACCCCGGCGATCGGAGTGCCCCACTTGCCCGGAAATGTCGAATACTCGAACGGATGCTCGGTCACCTCGCATCCGATGGTTCTGAGCACTGTGGCGCAGTACTCCCGCGCCTTTCGCTCCGCTTCGCCGCCGGCAGGGCGTGGGGCCGAGGCGATCGCGGTGAGGTGATCCCGCGCCGCACTCACCCGCTACGCAACGCGCGCGAGTCCCGCCGTGCCGAGCAGGGTGGCAACGCGCTCGCGCTCGGCGGTCCCCAGAGGGCGCAGCGGGGCGCGCGGCAGACCGCCCGTGAGGCCAATGAGATCCATCGCAACCTTGATCCCCGGAGGTCCGAGCTCCGCCACGATCGCCTTCGCGATCGGTTTCACGCGCGCCTGCACCTCGCTCGCAGTGACGCCGTCCCCATGCGAGATCGAGTCCATCAGATCGAACACGAGTGGCGCTGCGAACAGCGCGACCGCGAGGATCGCGCCGCGCGCACCATAGCCCATCGCGTCGAGCACGGTACCGGCGTGCCCGGTGAGCACGGTGAAGTGATCGCTCTGCGCGTCGAGATACGCGCGCAGCTGCGTCATGTCGCCGGTCGAGTCCTTGATGCCGACGATGTTCGGATGCTCCGCGAGCGCGTGCACCAGCGATGCCGCGAGCGGAAGATGCGTGTACTTCGGGATGTTGTAGAGGATCACGGGCACCGGACTCTCATCGGCCACACGCGAGTAGTGCGCCCACAGCGCATCCTCCGTCATCGCGGCGCCGTAGTAGTGCGGAGGGACGACGAGCACCGCATCCGCGCCACGCTCCGCCGCATCCTTCGATCGGCGCACGCAGTCCCGCGTCGACTCGGCGCCCGTACCCGTGAACAGCCAGCGATCATCGGGAACCAGCGGGCGCGCGAGCTCGGTGAGCCGAAGGCGCTCATCCTCGTCGAGCAGCGCCGCCTCACCGGTCGATCCGCACACGAGCACGCCCGCGAGTCCTGCCGCGATGTGCGCCTTGATGTTCGCGCGGAACGGTCCGCTCGCGAGCTCGCCGCTCGCATCGTCGAAATTCGTGACGACGGGGCCAAAAACGCCCGTCAATGCTTTTGCGATTGGTATGGTCAAGGGTCGTTCAGCTCTCGCACATCGCCGGTGGGGGAATCGGACGGGGCACTCTCGAGTGAGATCGAGCGTGACGTATCCTCCAACATGGATTCAGTCGCCTCATCACGCACCGTCGGAGTGAAGTAGCTGCGGAACACGGTGCCGCCGCATTTCGAACAGGGCTCGTCCTTTGGAGGCTTGCTGGTGAAGAACATCTCGTTGCCGCAGGTGATACAGACCAGCGTGAGCATCCCTTCAGGACCGTCCGATCTCGAGTTATTTGTCTGCGCCATCGTGCTCTCCCGATAAAGATGGCGGGCTAAAATGCAAAACGAGCGCCGTTGCTCAAAGTGATCTGCGGCACGAGTTCAGCGAAGGCCCATGGTCTCCCGCACCGCGGACATCGTGCTCCGCGCAATATCACCAACGTGCGCCGCGCCCGCAGCAAGCGCATCCGTCACGATCTCGGGATGCGCCTCCAGCTCGAGAGAGCGCGCGCGAATGGGGGTGAGCTCGCGCATCATGCCGTCCATCAGCACCTTCTTGCAGTCGAGGCAACCCCACCCGGCCGTGCGGCACTGGACAGCGACGTGCTCGACCGTCGCCTCATCGTTGAACGCCTTGTGCAGGTGGTAGATGTTGCACACTTCGGGCGTGCCCGGATCCGTTCTTCGAACGCGGGCGGGATCCGTCATCGCTGGTCGAAGCTTCGCCCACACTTCCTCCGGCGATTCGAGCAGCCCGATCGTGTTACCGAGGGACTTGGACATCTTCGCCTGGCCATCGAGTCCCATGATCCGCCGCGTCGCCGTGAGCAGCGGCTTGGGCTCCGGGAAATAATCGACGTTGAACTTCGCGTTCCAGCGACGCGCAACCTCGCGCGCGAGCTCGAGATGCTGCACCTGGTCCTCGCCCACCGGAACGAGGTCGGCGCGATACAGAAGGATGTCGGCGGCTTGCAGCACTGGATACACCAGGATGCCCGCGTTGACACTTTCCTGTCGCTGCGACTTGTCCTTGTACTGCGTCTGACGCTCGAGCTCACCAACAGGCGTGACGCTCGCGAAAATCCACGTGAGCTCCGTATGTTCGGGCACCATCGACTGCACGAACAGCGTAGATTTCGCTGGATCGAGGCCGGAGGCGAGGAGCGACACCGCCATCTGCCGAGTGCGACGGCGCAGATCGGCGGGCTCGTAGCTCCCTGTGATCGCGTGATAGTCGGCGATGAAATAGATGCACTCGTACTTGTTCTGCAGCTCGACCCAGTTCTTGACGGCGCCGAGGTAATTCCCGATGTGCAGCTCTCCTGAAGGTTGAATTCCGCTGAGGATTCTCGACATCCGAGCAAGCTACGAGCACGCAAATAGTGGTGCAAGACATCACATTTGACGCGGCGGCACTGCTCGCGCACATCGAAGCGGCCGCAATCGAAGCCGCGCGATTCATTCGCGCGCGCGAGGCGCATCGCTCGGCCATCGAGTGGCGCGCGAAGTCGTTGACGGACTTCGTGAGCGATGTCGATACCGGTGCGGAGCGCATCATCCGACACGCGCTCACCCATGATCATGCCGGCGCACACATCGTGGGTGAGGAGCTCTCTCCCGATACGGCGGCCGATTCCGAGATCTCGTTCATCGTCGATCCGCTCGATGGCACGACGAATTTTCTCCATGGTTTCGCCGAGTACGCGGTGTCGATCGCGGCTGCGGTGCGCGGAGCGGTCGTGGCGGCCGTGATCATCGCCATCCCGACCAATGAGCACTTCACGGCGATGCTCGGGGGCGGCGCGTTCCGGAATGGCGAGCCGATTTCCGTGTCGAGCATCGACGAGCCATCGCGCGCGCTCATCGGTACGGGGTTTCCATTCGGCGCCGGTGCGCCACTCGATCTCTATCTGCGCCACTTCGCCGCGGTTGCGCCGCACACGGCGGGAATGCGCCGCCCGGGCTCCGCCGCGCTCGATCTCGTTCACGTGGCGTGCGGACAGTTCGATGCGTTCTGGGAGCTGACGCTCAAGCCGTGGGACTTCGCGGCGGGCATGCTCCTCGTGCGCGAGGCAGGCGGCGTGGTGACTACGGTTTCCGGCGGTGACGTACCGCTCTCGAACAGCTCACTCCTCGCGGGGAATCCGGCGATGCACGGCTGGCTCGCCCGCACTCTGGCCGCCGCCACTCCGGCGGGCTCGATTCTCTAACGCCGAACCACTCCGCCATGACGCTCGTCGAATGCGTTCCGAATTTCAGCGAGGGACGCCGCCCGGAAGTCATTCAATCCATTCGCGATGCGATCGCGGCCGTGCACGGCGTCGTCGTGCTCGATGTCTCCTCCGACGAGTCGCACAATCGCACCGTGATCACGTTCGTTGCGCCGGTGGAGAGCGCGGCGGAGGCAGCCTTTGCGGGGATCGCGAAGGCGCGCGACTCGATCGATCTCACCGCGCACTCCGGCGCGCACCCGCGCATGGGTGCCGCGGATGTCGTTCCCTTCATCCCGCTCGAGGGCACGACGATGGAGCAGTGCGTCGCGCTCGCGCGCACCCTCGGCGAGCGTGTCGGCAAGGAGCTCGGCATTCCGGTGTTTCTCTACGAGCGCGCCGCCACGAGCCCGGTGCGCGAGAATCTCGCGGACATTCGTCGCGGCGAGTTCGAGAAGATTCGCGAGGAGATCGGCACGTCGCCCGTGCGCACGCCGGATTTCGGACCACCGAAATCGCATCCGACTGCGGGCACCGTCGCGATCGGCGCGCGACCGTTTCTCGTCGCCTACAACGTGTACCTCGGCGACGCGTCGAACATTGGTGTCGCGAAGGAGGTCGCGAAGGCGGTGCGCGGATCCTCGGGCGGCCTCAGGAACGTCAAGGCGATGGGGCTCGAGGTAGACGGTCAGGCGCAGGTGTCGATGAACCTCGTGGACATCGAGAAGACGCCGATGTTCCGCGCGTACGACATGGTGAAGATGGAGGCGGCTGCGCACGGCGTGTCGCCAACCTGGAGTGAGCTCGTAGGCCTGGTCCCCGAGCGCGCGATCATCGAATCTGCGGCGCGATTCCTCCAGCTGCGCAACTTCTCGACGGAGCAGCTGCTCGAGCACAAGGTGCGTGCGGCCGCGAGCGACGGGATCAGTCTGAGCGGTTTCCGGGCGGCGCTCGCGTCATCGAATCCCGCACCAGGCGGCGGAAGCGCGTCGGCGCATGCGGGCTCGGTCGCGGCGGCGCTCGTGCAGATGGTCGCAGGGCTGACAATCGGCCGAAAGAAGTACGCCGACGTCGAAGCGACGTTCAAGGAGATTGCGCAGCAGGCGGCGTCGCTCGGTCAGCGCCTCGCGCAACTCGTGGATCTCGATGCGCAGTCGTACGAGGCCGTGTCCGCGGCGTACAAGCTGCCGAAGACCACGCCCGAGCAGGAATCGATGCGCAAGGCCGCGATCACGGCATCGCTGATCGGCGCGAGCGAGGTGCCACTCGAAACGGCGCGCGCGTGCGCGACGGTAGCCGAACTGGCGGAGATGGCGGCGACGAAGGGGAATGTGAACGCGCGCGCGGATGCGGGTGTCGCAGCGCTGATGGCGGAGGCGGGGTGCAGAGGTGCGGCGTTCAACGTGAAGGTGAACGTCGATGCGCTGGATGATTCGGCAGCGGCAAAAGGGCTCACGGAGGCGGCGCAGAATTTCGTGCGCACGGCAAGTGACGCGGCGAAGCGGACGGCGAAGTTGGTGCAGGGCGTGCGCTAGAGCTCGATGATGATGGCGCCGGGAAGCGACACGGGAGCCACGACGAATCGAACGACGAATCCGGAACGCTTCTATGTGGCTCGGCTACGCACGCTCGCGGACGCTCGTTCCGTTGAATCGCGCGCGGTTGCGCGAGTATCCAGCTTCAGACTGTTTGCGTTTGCATTGTTTTTCGCGTGTGTCGCGTCGTTCGACAAGTGGGGGCACTACCGCGTAATTGCCGGCGTGCTCGCGGGCATTTGCGTCGTGGCTTTCGCCATCCTCGTGCGGCGAAGCGACATTCTCAAAGCTCGCATTCGCTTGCTCGACGAGAAGCAGGATCTCGCCACGCAGGCCTTGCGGCGCATCGCCCGTGATTGGTCCGGGATTGCGCGATCCTCCTGGGAACCGCCGCCCGACACGCACCCGTACGCCGCCGACCTGGATATATTCGGCGCGGCGTCGCTCGTACAGCTGCTGCCTCGCGTGTCTCGCAGCCCGGGACGGACGACGCTGCGGTCATGGCTTCTCGATGCAGCACCGTCACGCGAGCTTCGTAGACGGAACGAGGCGATCACGGAGCTGATCCCATCGCACGAGCTTCGAGACATTCTCTCCGCGTACGGGGCCCGCGTTCCCTTGAGCGCGACGCAAACGGAACAGCTTTCCAGCTGGTCGGAACAGGTCAGTCTCGCTTCGGGCCAAGCTGCCCTGATGCGCATCGTCGCATGGGTTGCGCCGATCGCACTTTGGATGCTCGGCCTCGCAACCTACTTGCTCCATCTCCCGAACGCCTTTTGGATAGCTCCGCTGATTCTATGCGCACTGTTGACGCGACGTTACGGCCCCGAGCTCAAGAAGGAGCTGGCAGGAGTTGCTGGATACGCCTCGGCCATCAAAGCATTTGCCGACCTGGCAGCCGTGATCGTGGCTGCGGAATTTTCTTCGGAGCTTCTTCGAGAACTGAAGGAAAGACTGTCTGCCGGAGAAATCTCAGCGGCTACTGCAATGCGCAAGTTGGGCGCTCTCGCGGAGTGTGAAGCCATTCGCGCATCGCCAATGATGCACTTCATCCTGCAGTTGTTCACGCTGTGGGATTTTCACCTCGTGTTCGCGCTCGCGCGGTGGCGCAAGAGCTCCGGACACGAGGTGAGGATCTGGCTGGAATCGATTGGCATCGTGGAGAGTCTTGCCGCTCTTGCCACGCTGGCACATGACAATCCCGGATGGCACTTCGCCGAGGTCGATGACGCCGGGCCGAAGTGTTTCCAGGCCGACTCGCTGGCGCATCCGCTGCTGCCGCCCGACAGATGCGTCGCGAATGACGTCACGGTCGGTCCCGAAGGCACAGTGTTGGCGATCACGGGATCGAACATGTCCGGCAAAAGCACGCTTCTCAGATCGATTGGATTGAATCTGGTTCTCGCGCACGCGGGATCGGTGGTCTGCGCCGCGAGCCTTCGATGTCCGCCGATCACGCTCATCACGAGCCTGCGAGTTCAAGATTCTCTCGAGAATGGCGTCTCCTATTTCATGGCGGAGCTGCGAAGGCTCAAGCTCATAGTCGATACCGCTGACATGCAACGCTCCTCCGGCGCCACGGTGCTGTATCTACTCGATGAAATTTTTCAGGGCACGAACTCGGCAGAGCGTTCGATCGCAGCTCGCCATGTTCTGGCGCACCTGATCTCGTCCGAAGCGATAGGCGCGGTGACCACACACGATCTGCAGCTGTTCGAATCCCCGCTCGTCGCCGCATTTGCCCGGCACGTTCACTTCGAGGAGAGCTTCAGCACGACTGCCGGGCCGACCATGTCCTTCGATTATCGATTGAGGAGCGGACCTGCCACTTCCACGAACGCGCTCAAGCTCATGGAGCTCGTCGGGTTACCGATGCGTCCCTCGGCCTGAACGGAGTCAGTCCGGAGCGTGTTTCAGCTACCGACTCGGCGGCGCGGGTGGCGAGGGCGGCGTTGGCGGCGTGATGAAGCCACCCTCGCCAATCGGATCGTCGTCGTCCGATGGCTGGGCCGCTTGCGTGGTGGCGGCGGGTGCGGCGATCAGCTCGAAATGCAGCTCATAAGACCCGTTCGAATCGACGAGCCAGATCTCGCCGTGCGCTCCGCTGGTCGAGCGATATCCTTTACTCGGTAGCCCGGTGAACGGCGGCTCCGGATCCACACTCCAGCCCTCCGGAAGCGATGCGGTCACATCATCCGTGAGCTCGTTGTAACGGGCACGCTCAGATTCGGCATTCACAGGCATCGAACAATAAAATTTGGAAAGTTTGGTCTCGGCGTTCTGGACCACCCAGCAGCCGTTTGCGAGCGCGGGCTTCACGCTGGAATTCCACACGCGAGTGCCATCGGAGGAGAGCTGGGCTTCGCCGGTCTTGTACGCTTCGAATCCGGTTCGCGAAGCGTCGATGTAGGTAGTCAGGTCCTCGC
>DASXQD010000333.1:0-2616 GCA_036493195.1 Gemmatimonadaceae bacterium
CGTGACCGTCTCGGGTATGGCGGCCGATGCGAAGGGCTGGAAGGGCACCTCGAGCCACAGCGCGACGACCAAGAAGTGCTACGCGGGCTTTGGTAGCCAGGCCGCTGCGACGACCCTCGATGGTATCATCACCTGCGACCCGTGATCTGAACCACGCACGTGTGTTCCTCCATGCTCGGGTCAGGCTGATGCCTGACCCGATCGTGTTTCCCCCCTCCTCTGTGTCATGAGCTCCGCACCAACCTCCTCCACCAGCGCAGCGGCCAACTGGCGAAGGATCTTCACCGCCGAGCGCGTAGCGCTCTTCCTGCTGATTCTGGCGGCGGCCCTGCCGTATCTCTCCTCGCTCACCTTCGGGTTCGTCTACGACGACCTGGGCGTGATCGTCGAGGTGCCGTCGCGCCACACGTGGCTCGGCGTCGCGCAGGCGTGGGTGCAGAGCTACTGGGGCAACCCGGAGACGGGACTTTACCGACCCGTCGCGCAGTTCATGTACGCGCTCCTCTGGAACCTCGGCGGCGGCAAGCCGTGGCTCTTCCATCTCTACGCGATCGCGATCCACGTCGCGACCACGCTCCTCCTGTGGTGGCTGCTCGCGCGCGCGATGAACAAGTGGGCGGCATTCTTCGGCGCGCTCCTGTTCGCAGTGGATCCGGTGCACGTGGAAGCGGTCGCGAACATCGTCAACTCGAGCGAGGTGCTCGTCGCGCTCTTCGGCATCGCGTGCATCGGCGTGGTGCTGCGCGCATCGCTTCGGAGCGACGGTGATGTGCGGATCGGTTGGCGGCCGGCGCTGCTCGCGGCCGCCTGCTACGCGCTCGCGATCGGCGCCAAGGAGAGTGGCGCGGGAATTCCCGCGATCGCGTTTCTCTGCCTGTGGGGATGGCGCGCGTCGGATTCGAGGCGCCCGAGCTTTCGCGAGGTGCTCGTGGGCGGCTGGCGCGTATGGGCGCTGTGCACCGTCGCATTGATCGGCGTCGTGACCGCGCGCTATCTGGTGCTCGGCGGACTCACGGTGAATCAGCACTGGGTGACGCACGAAGTGCGCGACTTCACCTTTGCGCCGCGCTTCTGGACGATGACGGCGGCATGGCCGCTGGTTGGCCGCCTGCTGGTGTGGCCGAGCAGGCTGCGCATGCATTATGGATCCGACATCGTGATTCCGCTGACGGAGTCGACGATCTGGTCGGTGCTCTCGCTCGCCACGGCGGCGATGATCGTGACATGCGCGGCGTGGCTCGCGCGGCGCGGCGACCGGCGTCCGCTGGTCGCGGTCGCGTGGGTGGCGATCGCGTTCCTGCCGGCGTCGAATCTGCTGGTGCCCACAGGGCAGCTGCTCGCGGAGCGCACGCTGTACCTGCCGAGCGTGGGTGTGGCGCTGCTCGTCGCGTGGGGGATCAATGCAGCGTACGACTTGGCGCGCGGGCTGGGCGGAGCGTTCGTGGCGCAGCTTGCGACGGGCGTGCCGCTCGCTGCGGTGGCGGTTGGCGGGCTGCTCGTGACGTACCCGGAAGTGATTCCGTGGCAGACGAACTACACGCTCTTCCTGCACGGGATCGAGCAGGCGCCGCGCGCGTCTCGTCCCTGGCAGCTGATGGGCGACCTGTACGCGAACAAGGGCGATCACAAGAAAGCGATCATGTATCTCCAGAAGGCGCACAGTCTGGAGCCGGCGAACGACAACATCGTGTTCTTCTACTCGGAGCAGCTGCACGCGATCGGGGCGCTCGAGAGCGAGCTTGCGCTGCTGCGCGATGCGGCGAGGGAAAATCCGACATCCGAGCAGACGTGGGTGATGTATCTCGTCGCGCTCGGCACGCGTCGCGGACCGGACTCCGTGCTGGCGGAGCTCGCGCGCGTGCCCGCGCACGATTCGACGAGCCTCAACTGGCATGCAGTGATGAAGGGCGAGGCGTTCTACAACAAGGACATGCCCGACTCCGCGATCGCGACATATCGCGCCGCACTCGTACTACAGCCGCGCAGCGGCAATCTGCATTATCTGCTCGCGAACATGCTGCGTCAGCGCGACAGGATTGCGGAAGCAGCGACAGAGCTCGCCATCGCGGACTCGCTCAAGGGTGCGCGCCCAGAGGCGCTGCTCCGGATGCATTCGGAGATCGCGCTCGCGCGCGGCGATAGCGCGGGTGCACGGAGAGCGATCGGTCAGGCGATCCGGCTCGCGCCGCTGGACAGCTCGCTGGTGGTGTTTCAGAAATCGCTCGGACGCGCGAGCTAGCATTCGGCGAACCGCCAAACGAAGCGTTTCGCCTTCTCCGTTGGTGTCCGTCGGTGTCCGTTTGTGTCATTCTTCACAGTTGCTTTTGCCAGCCCATAACGGCAGAAACAAATTGGATGAGACGACACAGACGGTCACAAACGGATTTAGACGGAGATGGCGAGAACCAACAAAGATAGACGCTACGGCGCCCCAGCGTGTCGCGCCGTCAGCACGTTCTCCACTCGCTCCGCCAACGCTTCCTTGAGCGTGACGTTGATCGCGATGAGATTCCCCGAGATGATGTAGCGCGGCCGCTGCGCTGGCGGCGTGCTCGGGCCGGGCATCGTGTCGAGCGTCGCCGCGTCCTGCTTGCGCGCCGCCGCGGTGGGATAGAT
>DASXQD010000334.1:0-2740 GCA_036493195.1 Gemmatimonadaceae bacterium
TTACTCCGCCGCGAACCACGTGCCGGACCCGCCGGACACCACGTTCGAGGATGGGCTCTGGACTCCGAGCGGGATGCTTCCCGGGATTTCTCGCATTTCATCCTCCCAACTGCAGGCGGGCGACACCATCACTCCCGCCACATCGATCACGACCGGCAGTGCGTCGCTCGCAGGCTTCAACAGCATCGCCTTCGATGCGGCAGGTCCGATGTGGGTGACGAGTCAGTCGGATTCTGCGCTGCTCGCGTTCTCGCGGGCCTCGCTCGCGACGTCGGGCGTGCGTGTGGCTTCCAGAGTGATCACCGCAGCCGGTGGCTCGCTCGATGCTCCCTCCGCGTTGGCATTCGATGCTTCACATAATTTGTGGGTCGCCAATACCAATGGTGGAACGATCGTGCGTTTCGATTCCGCGCAGATTGCGACCGGCGGCAGTCCCACGCCGTCGGTGATTCTCTCCGGAATCGACCATCCGACGGGACTTGCATTCGATGCGGCCGGCGGCCTCTGGTTCTCCCAGGGCAGCGCGCACAGGGTTGCGCAGTACAGCGCTGCCCAGCTCGACACATCCGGTTTCAAAATCCCGGATGTCGTTCTTACGTCGAATGGTCCGGATATCGGCAATCCCGTCGGGCTCGCGTTCGACGCGGCCGGCACTCTCTGGATCGCGAATTCGGGGCAGTCCAACATCATCGCAATCTTTGCGAATCACCTGTCGAGAACTGCGTTCGTCGACGCGGACGTCGTGATCTCACCCGCCTCGACTCTTCCATCGCTGCCTCTGGGATTGGCCTTTGACGCCCACGGAAACCTTTGGGTAGTCTACGCCGAGGGCATACTCACGGAGTACGATCGCGCGGCGCTTGCTACCTCGGGTGCTCCGGCGCCGGCCGTTCGCGTGGTCATCAACGACCACCAGTTATTCCGGAGCGCGGCGTTCTGGCCGAAGCCGGCGGGGTTGCCGCTCAACTGATGAATCGCTGGCGTTGCCTCGAGCGTTACTTCATGAGGCCGTGCGCGACCACGTACTTCACGAGGTCCGCGTTCGTCGTGAATCCCATTTTCTGCAGGAGCCGGCAGCGGTAGGTGCTCACGGTTTTCGCACTGAGGCGGAGCTGCGCGGCTACGTCCTTCACCATCATGCCGCCGCCCAGTGCACGCAGGACTTCGAACTCGCGCTGAGTCAATCGTTCGTGCGGCGCGCGGGACATGTCGTCGTCCGCCATCCCGGCCAGGCGCTCGGCCATCGTGTCGCTCACGTACTTGCGGCCGCGCGCCACGCGATGGATCGCCTGCACGAGCTGCTCGGGCGAGTGGTCCTTGGTGAGATAACCTGCTGCGCCGGCCTGCAGCGCGCGCATCGCCCACTGATCCTCCGGATGCGCGCTCAACACGAGGATCCGGACACTCGGGTGCTGGTTTCTGAGATCCTTGAGCGTATCGGTGAATGACGCGCCGGGCATGCTCACGTCGAGCAGCACGACGTCCACGGCAGCCGCAGCGAGCAGCTTGAACAGCTCTGGTGCAGCCGATGCTTCGCCGGTCACCGAGAGGCTCGCATCCTCGCTGACGATGCGCCGCAGCCCCTCGCGAACGATGGGATGGTCATCGGCAATGGCGATGCGAATCATTCGTCGTGCTCGAGGGCGAGTGGAACGCGCAGGAGAACCGTCGTGCCACCACCTGGCTGACACGTGATGCTGAAATCGCCCCCGCAGGCCAGCGCGCGCTCGCGCATGCCGAGTACTCCGAGCGAGCTGGTGCTTTCCAGTCGCCGATGAGGGAAGCCGACACCGTTATCGGCAATTTCGAGTGTGAAGGCGGCGGGCGTTTGCGTGAGCCGGACATCCACGTTCGTCGCCATCGAGTGGCGAGCGACGTTGGTCAGCGACTCCTGCAGAATTCTGAACGCGGAGGTGCCCAGCTGGTCGGGAATCGTGCATCCATCGACGGCGACGTTCATTGTGACGTGGATGCCGGTGCGAGCGCCGAACTCCTGTCCCTGCCATTCGCACGCGGCCGCGAGTCCCAGCTGATCGAGCACGCTCGGGCGAAGCTCCGTGGCGATGCGCCTGACTGCGTTCAGCGCCTGATCGATGCGCACGAGGATGGAGCCGCACTGCTCGATCATCGCGTGATCGCCCGGCAGCCGCCGCTTCATCCAGGCGATATCGAGCTTCAACCCGGTGAGCGCCTGCCCGAGCTCGTCGTGAATCTCACGCGAGATGTCGGTGCGTTCCTCCTCGCGCACGGTCTCGAGACGGCAGGCCAGTGCTCGAAGCTGCTCGCGCGAAAGATGGAGCTCCTCGTGCGCTTCGTGCTGCGCGGAGATGTCGCGCTGAATGCCGAAATGCCCCACGATGCGGCCGTACTCATCATGGATCACCATGTAGTCACCCTCGACGCACATGGACGTGCCATCGAGCCTCCGCTCCGCAGTCTCCGTGTGGATGTGTCCACGATCAAAGAACTCCATCCAGCGCGCCCGTGCATACGGCAGGTCGTGCGCGAAGAACTGCGCGGGAGTTCGACCGAGAAGCTCCTCGGGTGTGGACGCATTGAACTGCGTGAGGATCGCGGAGTTCACCTTCGTCATGCGCTGGTGCTCGAACACGTAGTCGAGCACGCGCTCCTTGTCCACGTGCGCGCCCCACTCCACCGGCTGATCCAGCATCATGAAGAAGAAGCCATGCGTGGATTGGGAGAAGAAGAACTCGAGCAGCTGCTCGTTCTCCAGAGCGCC
>DASXQD010000335.1:0-8227 GCA_036493195.1 Gemmatimonadaceae bacterium
AGAAGCACATCCTTCATCGCGCCAAAATCACCGTAGTCTTCGCCATCGACGAACAGCAGATCCACACCCACGGTCGCCGGTGTCTTTTTCAGCGCGTCGCCCAAGGCAACGAAGAGCGCGACGCCCGAGGCGCCGTCGTTCGCGCCGGGCATCGGCATCTTGCGCTGCGCCGGATCCTTGGCCTGATCGGAAACGGGACGCGTGTCCCAGTGCGTGAGGTAGAGCACGCGCTGCGTGGCCGCCGGATGGATGCGCGCGAGAATGTTTCTGAGATGCAGCGTGTCGCCGTTCACGGTGACATGGTCGAACTTCTGCTCGATCACTGTGTCCGCGCGGCTCTTCATCTGGGCGACGATCCAGTCTCCCGCGCGCTGGGCGCCGAGGGAGTTCGGAATGCGGGTGCCGAAATCGAGCTGCGCCTTGGCGTATGTCAGGGCGGTGGTGCCGTTGAACGAGGTCTGCGGGCGGTCGGGGTGGCACGCGACCGCCAGCAGCGCCGCGCCGAGCAGTGCGGAAATCGAGTGGAACTTGCGCACGGGCTATCGAGTAGTGGGTTGAGGTCGTCGTAAGATAGTCGGCGCTACATCGGCCGGCTCTGGCGCCCAGGGCCGCCTGAGCGCTTAGATTTCCGAATCCGGGCGCCGCGCGCTCTACAGTCACCCTTGTCTGCGAGCCCTTGAAGCTCCTCACCCGCTACATCCTTCGCGAGCTGATCGGCCCGCTGATCTTCGCACTGTCCACGCTCACTGCGTTGCTGCTCCTGCAGCAGGTGGCGAAACAGTTCGGAAATCTCGTGGGCAAAGGACTCGGCTGGGCCGTGATCGGAGAGTTCTTCCTGCTCTCGATCCCGTTCATCATCGCGATGACGATGCCAATGGGTGTGCTGGTGGCCGTGCTCTATGCCTTCAGCCGGCTCACCGCGGAGAACGAGGTCACGGCGCTGCGCGCGTGCGGCATCTCGGTGATGCGGCTCGTCCGGCCCGCGATCGTCTTCGGTGCCACGCTCGGCCTCGCGATGCTCGTGTTCAATGATCAGGTGCTGCCGCGGAGCAATCATCGATTGCGCACGCTGCAAACGGACATCGCGCGCAAGAAGCCGACGTTCGCGCTGCGCGAACAGGTGATCAACGAGGTGATGCCCGGGAAGCTCTTCCTGCGCACGAGTCACATCGATGAGGCGACGGATCGGATGCGCGAGGTCACGATCTACAACTTCGATGACCCCGAGCGCCGCAAGACGATCTACTCCGACTCGGGCGTGATGGGGATGACGCCGGACCAGAAGGATCTGCAGATGACGCTGCACGACGGCTACATGCAGCAGATCCCCCGCGACAACCTGGGCGAGCTCACGCGTCTGTACTTCCGCACGGATCTCGTGCGCGTGCGCGGCGTGGGCAATCGATTCGAGCAGACGGAGAAGGACGACTACAAGTCCGAGCGCGAGATGTCGGTGTGCGAGATGTCGAAGGGTCTCGAGGATGGAAATCAGGATCTCGAGCAGGCGCGCACGACGCTCGGAAACACGCTCGCCTCCGCCACTCACTATCTGGCGACCGGCGAGCAGCTCCCGCCGGCCAAGGTCGTGAAGCCGAAACCGCGTCGCACGGCTGGCAGCCTGTATTGCCAGCTCACCGCGCCGCTCTTCGGCAACGCGGCCATTGCGGACAGCGACACGACGGCGCGCGCGGCGGGTGCTACCAGCACTTCAGCGGCGAGCACGAACCCGCCGGCACCCGCGGGAACGGCGGGAACGGCGACGGCAGCACCGGCGGCAGCGCCACCAACGGTGGCCTTGTCGACGGGTCAGGGTGCGGCGCCATCGACGGGCGCGCCGACCGGCGATACGTATCGCGGGTTCAAGGTGCCTGGACGCACGCTCGCGCAGGGAGCGACGAGCGCGAAGGGGGGCGGCGGCAAGAACGCGAAGGGTGCGAAGAGCGGGAAGAATTCGAAGAACGCGACGGTAGCAAAAGGCGCGAAGGGCAAAAAGGGCGGGAAGGGCGTGAAGGGCGTCAAGCCCCTCCCGCGCACGAACCTCGCGCAAGGCGCGCCTGGCGCGCCGGGCGCAAGATCGCCGGCCGGCAGTGCGCCGACGACGGCGGGCGCAGCGATGCGCCAGCTCCCCGGCGCCGCGGCGCCGCGCCTCCCTGGCTCGAGTGTGGTCGGACAGGGGCGCACGTTCCAGAATCCGATTCAGGCACCGAGCCAGCTCGCGAGTCCCGCCTATCTGCTGAGCTCCGCGGCGCAGATCGAGGTGATGAAAGCGCGCGTGCACGACTCGGAGATCACGATGAGTCGCTACGAGACGGAGATCCAGAAGAAGTTCGCGCTCGCCGCTGCCTGCATCGTGTTCGTGCTCCTCGGCGCGCCCATCGGGATTCGGTTTCCGCGCGGGGGCGTGGGGCTCGTCATCGGCGTCAGCATCCTGGTGTTCGCGCTCTACTACGTTGGACTCATCGTCGGCGAGGATCTCGCGGACAAGCTGATACTCAATCCCGTCGTCGCGATGTGGATGGCGAATGCGCTGTTCACCGTCGTTGGCGTGCTTCTGCTGATTCGGGTGCAGCGCGTGGGCGGCTCGGCGCGTGGCGGCGACACGAGTGAGCTGCTCGACAACGTGCGCACGTGGATCGCGCGCCGCGCGCGCCGCTTTGGCGTACGCGCCGACCGGCGCAGCCGAGTGACCGCGTGAAGCTGCCCTTCCTGCGGCCGCTCGATCGCTACGTCGCGTCCGAGTTCATCAAGATCTTCATCACCACGGCGCTTGGCTTTCCGCTGCTGGTGATCGTGATCGATTTGACGGATCGCCTCGGGAAATATCTGAACCGGCATCTCACGCCGGAGCAGATCGCGCTCGCGTACGTGTACTGGTTCCCGGAATCGATCTACATGGTGCTCCCGGCCGCCGTGCTGTTCGCGACCGTGTTCACGATCGGATCGCTCACGCGACATTCCGAGCTCACGGCGGCCAAGGCATCCGGAATCAGCTTCTACCGATTGCTCGTGCCGATCTTCGGAGGCGCCGCGATCGTGATGCTCCTCGCCTTCGCGCTCGGCGAGCTGGTTCCCATCTCCGACATCAAGCGCAACGACCTCCTCGAGGAAGGGCGGTACAAGCCCGGCAACGAGCGGTACAATTTCGCGTATAGTGCGCCGCACGGCCGCGTGTACAAGATCGCCGCCTTGAACGTGGAACGGCGGCTGATCGACAATCTCGAGATCGAGCGGCGCGGTCGCGGTCCGGACTATCCCACCTATCTCCTCGCGGCGCGCACGGCGAACTACGACACTACGCACAAGGCGTGGACACTCAAGTCGGGCGACCTGCACATCCTTTCGGACTCGACGCGCAACGTCGCGATCGCCTTCGACAGCGTGCGCGACGCGGACCTTCTCGAGGCGCCGATCGATCTGACCTCGGCGCCCAAGAGTCCCGAGCAGATGGGCTTTCGCGAGCTGAGGCGATTCATCAGGTCGCTCGAGCGATCGGGAGCGGACGACAACGAGATCAAGGTGGAGCTCTCGCTCAAGATCGCGATCCCGGTGGCGTGCGTGATCATCGTGTTCTTCGGCGCGCCGCTTGCCACCAGCACGCAGCGCGGCGGCACCGCGTTCGGCATCGGCATCAGCCTCGCGACGACGATTATCTATCTCATGCTCATCCAGCTCACCAAGGCAGTCGGCGAGGGTGGCGCGATACCACCATATCTGGCGGCGTGGATACCCAACATGATATTCGGAGCGATCGGGATCGTGCTCATGGCACGGGTGCGAACGTGAGGCCGGAGGCGCGCGCATGAGCGCGACGCTGTTCGAGGAAGACACTACCGCGGCACCCACCGGCTACTGGATTTTCGGCCGGCTTTTTCGCGCGATCGGCCGGATCACGATGGCGGTATTCGGTCAGCTGGGGGAGCGCGTGCTCTTCCATCGGGATTTCTTCCGGGCGCTGCTCGAGCCGAAGACGTACCTGCCGTTGACGATCCCCCAGATGCGGCAGATCGGCGTCGACTCTGTGCCGCTCGTCG
Source organism: Gemmatimonadaceae bacterium (assembly GCA_036493195.1). Taxonomy (GTDB): domain Bacteria; phylum Gemmatimonadota; class Gemmatimonadetes; order Gemmatimonadales; family Gemmatimonadaceae; genus FEN-1250. Next base: position 4,032 of record DASXQD010000335.1, read on the forward strand.
CAACCGTTTCGGCGTTCATCGGAGCCGTCACCGCGTACCAGACCACCTATCAGCTCTTTCCCGGCGTGCAGTTCTCGGTGGTCGGCTGGATCACCCGGCAGAGCATCGTGCTCGAGCTGGGTCCGCTGCTGACGGCGCTCGTGCTCGCTGGCCGCATCGGCGCGAAGATGACGGCGGAGATCGGGACGATGCGCGTGACGGAGCAGATCGATGCGCTCGAGACGCTCGCCTACGATCCCGTGGCGTATCTGATGGTGCCGCGCGTGATCGCGGGCGTGACGATGGTGCCGATGCTCACGATCGTCGCGATCGCGGTCGGCATCTGTGCGGGCGGGCTCGCGGTGATCGGCGCAACGGACGTGCGTCTGGCCGACTACACCGCGGGGCTGCACCTCACGTTCAATACCTTTCAGGTCTGGTACGCGCTCATCAAGGCCACGCTGTTTGGCGGTGCCATCGCCATGACCTGCTCGTATGAGGGATTCATCACGGGCTCGGGGGCGGAGGGCGTTGGCCGTTCCACGGCGCGCGCCGTCGTCATCTCGTCGGTGGTGATCCTGCTGCTCGATGCGCTCACCGCTCTCTATCTCGCAAAAGAGATTCAATGACCAAAAACCGTGACGAAGTCGTCGTCGGCATCTTCACCTTGATCTGCGTCGTCGTGGGGATCGCGGGCACGCTCTGGCTCGCCCGGCGCGGCTTCAGCAAATCGTATCCGGAGTACACGCGATTCAGCTGGGGGCAGAACGTCAAGCCGGGCCAGCCCGTGAATCTCGCGGGCGTACAGGTGGGATACGTGGACAAGGTGGAGCTCGATGAAACGGGCTTTCTCAACGTGACGCTCAGCATCGATCGCGACCGGAAGATTCCGCAGGGGACCACCGCCACCGTAGCCAACGAAGGATTCTTCGGTGACAAGTCGATTGCGCTGACGCCGTGCACCGCCACTGCCGGGGCCATCTCCGCAGATACGTCCACACCCACGACCGCGCGACCGCTCACGTCGACGTGCCGCTTCAACGGCTTCCTGGCGGCGAAGGACACGATTCCGGCAGGTCGCGCCGCGCCATCGATGGATGCGCTGCTGCTGCGCGTGGACAGCGTGAGTGGCGCACTCTCCGATGTCGCCAAGACGGTGAAGATCGAATTCGTGCAGGAGGGCGGCATTCAGGACCTGCGGAAGACGATCGCGTCGACGAACGCGCTCGTGCAGCAGCTCAACACCGTCGCGGCCGAGCAGTCGCGCGGGCTCACGCTGACGATGAATGCGCTCAGGAGCCGCGTGACGGCGATCGACTCGTTGTCGCTCGACTCGACCGTGCGCAACATGCAGTCGACGACGCACAACCTGTCGACGCTCACCAGCAATCTCGATTCCACCACGAGAAAGCTCAACATGGTGATGACGCAGCTGCAGACCGGAAACGGCACGGCGGCCAAGTTCCTGAACGACCCCGGCGTCTACAACAATCTGCACGAGCTGCTCGGCCGCATGGACTCGCTGATCACGGACATCAAGGCGAATCCGAAGCGCTACATCAACGTGAAGGTGTTCTAGAAACACTGGCTTCGGGAGTACGCGATGCCGATCGCCGCCAGTGAGCTTCGGTCGCTTCATGGTTTTCATTCGCTCACCGAGGCGGCGGCGACGGCGCTCGCGACTCACGCGCGTCGCCGATCATTCGCGGCACGCGAGCCGCTGTTCCGCGAAGGCGATGAGGCGCACGGAATCTTCGTCGTGCTCGACGGAAAGGTGCGCGTGGTGCGCACCTCGCGTGGACGAAGACACGTGCTGCACACCGAGATGCGCGGCGGCACGCTCGGCGAAGCGCCCTTCTTCGATCACGATCCATATCCGGTGTCCGCGGTCGCGTGGACGCCGGTCGTCGCGCTCTACCTGGATCGCGGCTGCGTCGAGCGCGCGGTGCGAAGCTGTCCCGAGCTCGCGCTGTTCTTTCTTTCGCGGCTCGCCGAGCGCGTGCGCCTGCTGCTCGATCGGGTCGACCGTCTCGCAACGGCGAGCGTCTCGACGCGGATGTGCGCGTATCTGCTCGAACAGGCGGAACGCTCCGATGGCTCGCTCGTGGCTATCACGCAGGAGTCGCTGGCCGAGGAGCTCGGGACGGTGCGCGAGGTCGTGATGCGGGCGCTGCGGTCGCTGCGCAAGCGGCGCATCATCGCGAGCGCGGGGCGCGGAAAGATCGAGATCGTGAACCTGCCAGCGCTGCGCGAGCTGGCATCGCGGTGAGGCGCTCAGGGACAAAAGTACCAGAGACCGACGCGATTCAGGTGTAGGCTCCGGAATCATGGCGAGCGAAAGTAGCTCCTGGGTCGCACACCCCTGCATCACGGACTCTCATGCACACTGCATCACGCGTCGTGCTCGTGGCCGGACTCCTCACGATCAGCGCCTGCTCACGCGCGGCCCCACCGAGCTCGGCCCGGCGGACCAGCTCGGATTCTTCCTTCGCCGCCATGCAGGATCGTGGCAAGATGGCGATGGGCGTCGACCAGAGCACATCGACGCACACCTTCGACGCCCTTCCGAATGGAGGGCGCATCGAGCTCGTCCGGGACCTGAACGACTCGCTCGGCATCGCGCAGATTCGTGCGCACCTTCATCTCATCCAGCACGCCTTTCAGGCCGGCGATTTCTCCACGCCGCAGTTCGTGCACATGCAGACCATGCCCGGCACGGCGGAGATGGCGAAAAAGCGTGACGTGATCGCGTACAGCTATCACGATCTCCCGCGTGGCGGCGAGGTGGTGATGACGACCTCGGACGCGGAGGCGCTGGCCGCGATTCACGCGTTCATGGGCGCGCAGCGAACGGAGCATCACGCGATGGGCACGGGATCGCCGAGCAGCCCCTGAGGAGGGGCTCGGACCATGCCCTTCTCCGCGCCCTAGAACCCGATCCGCGCCGACAGCTGAATCTGATAGTAGGACGGAATCACCGTCGACGTCCACCGCACCGAGTTCGCCGGCACGAAGTTGAAGATCGGCTGCGTGTTCAGCACGTTGTTCGTCACTGTGTCCTGCGTCTGCCCGACCACGCTCAGGAGCGACTGATCGTTGAAGCTCGGGCTGTTCGACGGAAGCTTGATCTTGCCCCAGTCGTGGTTGATCAGGTTCAGGAAGTTGAACACGTCGAGGCGCACCGAGAGCGTCTTGCCCATCACGGTCGGCAGCGACTGCTCGATCGTGACGTTCATGTTGTTCTGCCACGGAGAGCGGCAGGCGTTGCGCTCGAGAATCCGCCCGCGGCTCTCGTTCAGACACGCTTGACCGTTGATGAATTGCTCGAACAGCTGCGCCTGCGTTTCCGCCGTGATCACCTGCCCGTTCACGACCTCGTTCGCGAACAACATCTCGTTCGGATCGCGCGAGTTCTTCGGCACGTAGACCAGGTCGTTGCCGACCACCCCGTCGCCGTTCAAGTCGCCCACCGCGCCGCGCCCCGTGCTCACGTAGTCGAACGGAATTCCGGAAATGCCCACGTAGATCATCGAGACGTTCGTCTGCCACGTCTTCCACGGCGCCGTGTACGTGCCTGCGATCAACACCTTGTTCGGAATGTCGAACTGCGAGATCCCGGTGTTCTCGCTGAGCAGATTCCCCGACAGCTCCCGGCCGAACTTGAAATTCGACGCCGCCGTGCTGCTGGTGATGTCCTGCACCGAGTACGAGTGTCCGTGCGTGTACGCGACGCTCGCCTCCAGGGCACTGGAGAATCGCTTCTTGAGCTGCGCCGTCAGCTGGTACGAATAGTCCTTCGACTGATTCTTGACATCGTAGATGCCGCCCGCCTTGAACTGCGTGCTGACCAGATTCGTCGTGGGCGTGCCGTTCGCCGCGAATGACGTCGCGTAGATCGTGCGGCCGAAACGATCCTCGCCCGTGGGTGCGCCGATGTTCAGGTTCTGATAGAAGAAGCTGTTCAGGCCGCGTGTGTAGATCCCCTCGAGGGTCCCCACGAAACCGTTGCCGAACTGGTGGTCGTACCCCAGCGTTGCACGCAGCGTCTGCGGATACTTGAGATTCTTGTTGAGCAGATCGACTTCGCTGTACGCGCCGGCACCCACCGGAGCGCCGGTCGAATCGATGCAGGTCTGCGGCTGGTTGTTGATGTCCGGGTTGAACGCAGGAGCGCGCCCCAGTCCGCCCGCGCCGCAGCTGAGCAGCCCGAGCCCGAA
>DASXQD010000336.1:0-7410 GCA_036493195.1 Gemmatimonadaceae bacterium
CGCGTGCCTCGGGCGAGGGATCGGTGCCACATCTCGAACGGATGTGCGAATGGCTCATCGCGCGCGGCGGCACGGTCTGCCGGGTGATCGAAAAAGGGGATGTTCTGGATGTCGAGCCAGTGCACGTCGGCATTCCATCTCGCGGCGATCTCGCGGATCAACTCGTCCTCTCGCCCGGGGTCGCCCTCCGGATAGCTGATCGAAACAGGGCACAGCCTGCGCGACGCGTGCACCGCATCGAGCGCGCTCGCGCCCGCGGCGAAGACCGCCGGCGAGTCCCAGCCGCCGCTCAGCCAGATGCTCGTGTCGCTTTCGGCATCGAGGCGCTCGCTCACGGCGCGTACGAGCAGCTTGCGCAGCTCGATGGCCGCCTCCTCGAATGGTGGCGCGTCGCGCGTGGATGCGACGGGAGGCTTCCAGTGCAGGTGCAGCCGCATCGAAGCACCCTGGGTGCGCGTGAGCGTCTCGCCGCCCTGCAGCACGCGTACGGCTTGGTAGCACGTCTCTGCGCCTCCTCCCCAGAGCCCCGCCGCCGTCTCCGCAATCACCGTGAGGTCGAGCGCCGTGTTCGCACCTGGAAGCGCGAGCGCGCATCCCGCCGTGGATGCGAGCACCAGCGTCGCATCGTCGCTCCCGCTACCGCTGCGGTCCGAGTAGTAGAGCGTGCGCTTCCCGGAGAAATCGCGCGCGGCGACGACCGTGTGCGTGAGCGCATCCCAAATGACGAACGCGAAATCGCCTTCGATGCGCGCGGCGCAATCGGCGCCCCACGCGCGATACGCGGCGAGTATCAGATGGCTCGCGCTCGGACCGGTGACGCCGACGTGCGCGCGTGCGAGCGCCACGCGAAGATCATCGCGATAGTAGATGCTCGCGTCGGCCACGACGGCGAGATCGCCATCGGTGACGACGAGCGCGTCGCCGGAAAAGGAGGGCGACATCTCCCACGGATGGCGTGCGACCGCCAGCGTCGCGCCCGTGCCGCGCCAGATCGCAAATCGATCATCGCTCGATGCGCGCATCGAGGTGAGCGCACGATAGATGGTGGTGTCGTCGAACGCGGCACTCTCGCCGCCAATCACGGCGAGGATGACGCTCACGCGTGTTCCATCACACTGATCTCGTCCAGCTCCGCAAAGGACTTCACGTGCCACTCCTGATCGCCGAGTATCTGGGTGCCGTAGGCGACCCACGCGTGGGCGGCGAAGCGCCCGCGGTTCAGCCGCACGCCGATCTTGACGACGCCTCCGTCGTAGCCATGACGATCGAGCACTCGCTTGAGCGCGACCGCGCGCACGAGACAGAGGGGGCGGAACACCCCGTACTCGGCCGCGCGTCCGATCGCGAGCGCGAGCTGCTCGGGACGCGGGTCGGTGCTGGGCGCGGATGCGGCGGCGGTCGCGTGATCGTCGCCGAAGGGATCGAGCGCCGCTCGCGAGACGAGATGTCCCGTGCGGCGAGTGGCAACGATGTATTGGGCGACGAGGAGCTCGAGCTGCGCTTCAGCGAGATCGAGCCACTCGCGGGCGCTAAGCCTTGCCAGCCTGCGCAGGAACGCGGGTCGCGCTCGACTGCTCATTCTGCCCCTCCACGCGGACGGCGACGAGCTTGTGCGCGGATAGATCGGAGAGCAGCTCCTTCACATCCGTTTCGATGATGGAGCGCGGCACCTCGGGGTATTCGATCGAGAGCCGCGTACAGAGATCGTCGAAGGTCGCACAGACCGGGGGCAGCAGCTCCCAGACGCGAGCGCCGACGCTATTGAGACCGAAATAGACCTCGTTGTCCGTGGAGAAGAGGACGGCTCCGTCGGACATGGACTTGAAGAGGACCTTCGGATCGGGAACTGGCAGCATCTACTCCCCTGAAACGGACAGTGCGAGGAAGACCGATACCAACGGCATTACGCGACTGATTCCGTGGACTGCATCAGGCGGTCCATGGATAGAATCTTAACCCCGCTGTGGGAGCGTAGGCGCACCGTCCGTGCCAAGGTCGAGCGCGGAGCGGGGCGCCGGGAGTACGGTGGACGTGCTGCCAGGACGGTTTACGGGGCTCCGACCGCTGCTGAGGGGCGAATTGCCGGGTCTCCGCTCAAACGAACAACATCACCGATGCGCGGCCGCCACAAAGAAATGTTGGGCACGCCGGTTGTCAATGATTTCTGTAGAGCTGGCGTGACAAGCTTCCTGCCAGCCCGGCAAGAGTCGCCGCCTTCGCTCCCGCCGGCTCCCCGCCGTTCTCGCGTGCACGACTCGCGAACCCTACATTGGAGCGCAATGTCAGAACTCGTCGAGCGATTGCAGGCCGCCCTCGGTGATGCGTACCGCATCGAACGGGAGCTCGGCGGCGGTGGTATGTCGCACGTCTTCCTCGCCAGGGAGACCGCGCTCGGACGCAGCGTCGTCGTCAAGGTGCTCCCGCCGGAGACTTCGGCGTCCGTGAACATCGAGCGCTTCCGGCGCGAGATCCAGCTTGCCGCGTCACTGCAGCATCCGCACATCGTGCCGGTGCTCGCGGCGGGACAGTCCGGCGATCTCCTCTACTATACGATGCCGCTCGTGGAGGGCGAGTCGCTGCGCGCGAAGCTCGCGCGCGAGGGCGAGATGCCGGTGAGCGACGCCGTGCGCGTGCTGCGCGATGTCGTGGACGCGCTCGCGTACGCGCACGCGCGTGGCGTGGTGCACCGCGACATCAAGCCGGACAACGTGCTGATCACCGGCGGGCACGCGGTGGTGACGGACTTCGGCGTCGCGAAGGCCATGAGCGCGTCATCCGGATCGTCCTCGCTCACATCGCTCGGCGTCGCACTCGGCACACCCGCGTACATGTCGCCGGAGCAGGCAGCGGCGGATCCGCATGTGGATCATCGCGCGGATCTCTACGCAGTGGGCGCGATGGCGTACGAGATGTTGTGCGGTCGCCCGCCGTTCAGCGGGATGTCGCCGCAGCAGGTGCTCGCCGCGCACGTGACGCTGCCGCCGGCGCCGCTCAACGGGCAGCGCACGAGTGTGCCGCCGGCGCTCAACACGCTCGTGATGCGCTGCCTCGAGAAGAAGCCGGCGGATCGCGTGCAGAGCGCGGCGGAGATGTTGACGCAGCGGCAGGCGATGGCGACGCCGAGCGGCGGGATGGCGCCGACGGGCGCGATGGGTGCGACGGGGGCGTTCACGAGTGGCGCGGAGGCAGCATTACGGCGTGCGAATCCCGCGCGTGTGGCGATGCTGTTCGCTTTCGCGTCGATCGCGGTGCTCGCGATCGTGTTCGTGCTGCGGCAGCGACTCGGCCTTCCGGACTGGGTGCTGCCCGGCGCGGCGGTGCTCCTCGCGATCGGGCTGCCGATCATGCTCGTGACGGGGCGCAAGGAGCGCGAACGGGTGTTTGCGGCCGCGACCGGGACGTATCGCGTTCCCGATCAAGGTGTCGCGAAGCATCTCACGTGGCGCAAGGCGATCCTGGGCGGCGGACTGGCGTTCGGCACGCTAGTGGTGATCGTAATCGGGTATACGGTGATGCGCGCACTCGGCATCGGATCCGTAGGAACGCTGCAGGCGAAGGGACTGATCAAGGATCGGCAGCCGATCCTGCTGGCGGAGTTCGAGAACCGCGCGCCTGACTCGACGCTCGGGCCCACTCTCACGGAAGCGCTTCGCGTCGACCTGTCGCAGTCGGAGACGGTGAAGCTGCTCGATGGAGAAGCGGTAGGCGGAGCACTCACGCGCATGCAGATGCCGCCGACGACGGTGCTCACGCCGGTCGTCGCGCGCGAGCTCGCACAGCGAGAGGGCGTGCCGGCCATAGTCGCAGGTGAGATCGATCCTGTCGGAAAGAGTTACGTCATCTCCGCGAAGGTAATCTCGGCGGCCAATGGATCATCATTGACGGCGCTCAGAGAGACCGCAGCGAGCGATGCGGAGCTGATTCCGGCGATCGACCGACTGTCTCGCGCACTGCGCGAGCGCATCGGCGAGTCGCTCGTCACGATACGGGCGGATGAGCCGCTCGAGCATGTCACCACGTCGTCGCTCGACGCGCTGCGCAAGTATTCGCAGGCACGGCGGCTGTCCGACGCGGGTCGTGAGGACGACGCCATTCCGCTGCTCCAGGAAGCGACGACCATCGACTCGACCTTCGCCATGGCGTGGAGGAAGTTGGCGGTCATCCTGGGCAATCATAGTGCGCCGTACGCAAAGATCGCCGATGCGGCCGGCCATGCGTATCGGCATCGCGACCATTTATCGGAGCTGGAGAAGCAGTCGGCCATTGCATTCTACGCCGACCAGGTGGAATCCGATCAGGCCAAGGCCGCCGCGGCCTATCGTGCGATGCTGGCGATCGATCCGGACAACACCATTGCACTCAACAATCTTTCACTCAATCTGCTCGGCCAGCACCAGTATTCGGAGTCGGAAAGTCTCGCGGTCAGGTGTGTCGGGAACGGAGTCTTTGGAAACTGTCCGATCAACGCCGTAGCCGCTCAGGCCGCGCAGGGAGCGCTGTCCCGCGCCGAGAGCATGCTTGCCCTGTGGGAGCGCAAGTCGCCGGGTGATCCGAGTATGAAAGGCGTGCGCGTGCTGGCTCCAACTTGGCGTCACGACTTCGCGGAGGCGGAGCGCCGTGCGCGCGACCGCGTGAGCACGGCGAGCACGACGTTCTGGAAGGACATCGCGTCGGGAGATCTCGCCAGCATCGAGAGCACGCAGGGGCATCTCGCGCGCAGTGAGGCCGATATTCGCGACGCCGAGGCGGTCGATGAGTCGGCGGGCGCGATGGGGCTGTACTTCAGTCGTGTGGCGCAACTCGCCCAGATGGACCTGCGGCATCAGGTGCGCGTGAGCCAGGCGCTCGCGTCGCTCTCCGAGGCGCGTGCGAAGCACCCGTTCGGACCGATCGATCCGACGGAGCGCCGGTACGGACAGCTCGCGGTCGCGTACGCGCTGGGCGGGAAACTCGATGAGGCACGCAGCCTCATGGAGGAATACGCGCGCACCGTGCCGGCGATGGTGCAGAAGTCGGATCCGGATCGCTTCGAGGCGCTCGGAAACATTGCGCTTGCGGACGGTCACTTTGCGGATGCGCTCAAGAATTTCCAGCAAATGCGAGTCGCGAATCCGTGCCCCACGTGTGGAGTATTCGAGGCAGCGCAGGCATTCGCGAAGCTCGGCCAGACGGATTCGGCGCTCGCGACCTACGAGCGGTACGTCTCGCAAGGCGACTTGTTCCGCGTGCGCCTCGATAGCGATCACCTCGCGGCTGCGTACCAGCGGCTGGGCGAGCTGTACGAGGCGAAGGGTGACCGCGCGAAGGCCCGGGAGTATTACGCGAAGCTGCTGGACCTGTGGAAGACGGCGGACCCGGAGCTGCAGCCGATCGTGAAGGACACGAAGGAGCGGGTGGCGCGGTTGGGTGGGGAGCGATCGTAGGTCTGCGCTATCCCGGGCACGGGAACCGCGCGGGCGATGCTCGTTCGATAGCGCTCATTCCATCCACGTCGTGAGCCGCTCCTGCTCCCAGCGAAGCACGCGCTGTCGGATCTTCGCGTCGTCGCAGGATTTGCAGAGAATCAGCGCGGGCTTGCCCGTCAACATCACCTTTGCACTTCCGCACTTGTCGCAACGGAACAGCGTCGACTTCTCGATCGCGGTACCCGCCGCGTAATACGGCGTCAGCGAATTTCCCTTCGTGTGTGGCAACGCGACGGCGAGACGTGCGTATTCCGTCACCGTGAAGAAATTCGGCAGATCGAGCTCGCGCAGATTCGTCAGCTGAGCCAGTGGCCTGAGCGATCCGTCGAGCGGCCGTACGTTGCTCAGTCGCAGAAATTGGAGGCCCGGAAGACGTACGAGCGGGGCGAGACTTTCCACTTTGAGTGTGCTCCACATCGATCCGCCGAGATGAAGTCCCCGAAGTGATGGCAACTCCGGGAGTGTCGAGAGATCGATGCGCTTCATGCTGTCGAGATAGAGCACGCGAAGCGCGGGCAAATCGCGCACAAACGAGAGATCCACGAGGCGCGTCGCCCAATCGAGCAAGAGGTGCTCGAGGGTGTTCGCGCCGGCCAACTTCGCGCGATCGAGCCGTTTGAAGTTGGTGACGTAAAGTGCGCGAAGACTGGGAGCTCGAGCGCATGCTTCGAAGAAGCGCTCCGTTGCCGGATTCGCCCACACCGCGGCGAGCTGCTCGAGCTCTGCGAGACGCGCGAGCGGCCGGGCCGTACCACGCGTCGCGAGGAATTTCGCGTCGGCGGGTACCACGGATAAGTCGTCGTGGATCGGGCGTCTCGGAACGACCAGCTCGTACAATGGGCGACCATCCGAGGCTGGGCGCGCCAATCCTGCCGCAAGCTTGGCGGAGGGAAGAAAATCCTCGTTCGTCATGTGCCGTGGAAAGAAGTGCACACACAATGCGCGAACGACGTTCGTCGGGCAACATCGGGGCGGCGCTTGTAGCCCGAGTCTAGAGTCCGCTCACGAGCTCCGACTCGCGTGCTTCCGCCGATCCTGAAGCCACCAGATCACGACCGCGAACGCGATGTAAGAGAGGATCGCTGTGGTGGCGATCGCCTTGTCCGAGGCCGGTGGCGGGGCGTAAAAAGAGTAAATCTGCACAGCAACGAGCACGACACCGAAAATGAACGTGTTCTTCGCGCGCGAGAGATCGTCGCGGAAGCAGAACCAGATCCCGCCGAGAAGGATCAGAGCCTCGAGCGGCAGCTCGATCGCCGGCACGTTCCAGAGACCGAGCCCCACCTTGGCGGAATTGTCGTAAAGCGGAAGGTCCGGCCGATGCACGAGAAGATCGAGCACCCAGTGCGAGAAGACGGCGAGGCCGACGATGATCGAGGTGCGTGCGGTGGAGGGCCGCGCGATGAAGTTGTAGGCTGCACCATAGACGATCGACCATCCGATCGCGGTGAGAAGTCCGTGCGTGTAGGGCATGTAGTAGAGATCGAGCGCGCTGGCCTTCGTGAAGCCGGGAACGATGCGCACCTTCTCGATGCCGAGCAGGACGAACGGAGCCCAGAGCACATCGAGGAATTGAACGGCGATGAAAAGCAGCCAGAGAGGAATGGTGCGATCAGCGCGTTTGGCGAGGAAGGCGGGGCCGTAGTGGCCTACGAACATTGGCACTCCATCGCGCGTTCTCCGGTAGTTGCCTAGCCAGCGGCGAAAATCTCACCGATCGTGCTCACGACGTCGTGCTCGAGGTGCGGCAGCCAGTCGTGGCTCACCGAGTATGTCGTGGTCCGGCTTCCGCCGCCACCCTCCGCACCTTGCACGCCGCGCCTGGCGACCCCCATGCTACAGGCTTCTCATTCGGGCCAGCGCACCTGATGGGCGAGGCGGGTGACGGCGCACCAACCATAGTGGCCGACAGGTACCGGGTGAGCGAAGTGCTCGGCTCAGGCGC
>DASXQD010000337.1:0-2823 GCA_036493195.1 Gemmatimonadaceae bacterium
CGTGACTGCCACCAGAGAGGGCTTCGCCGCTGCCAGGCGCACCAGGCGCACGCGTCCGGCCAGACAAGTCGTATTGCGGCTGTTGCCGCATCCCACTCCTCGGCTGCGAGCGGCGATAGGAGGACGATCTCCACCGAATCCGCATCGGCGCGCAACGAGCTGGCTGCACGCATGGCAGCGACGAGCGCCGCGGAGATCGAGCCCTGCGGCGATCTCGTGTTGCTGTCGGACAACGCGGCACGCAGCGCGTCCGCACTCCCGCCGCGTATCGCGTGCGCGCCGCTGTCGAACGCGATGAGCACGTCTCCGCGTGCAAGTATTCGCACTGCACTATCCGCTGCCGCGTTGCGAGAGCCGAGCGCGTGCGACACGTCCACGGCCACCACGCGCCCGACCGCTCTCCGCCCCCGCGTCACCTCCGGTCGTGCAAACGCCACTCCCACCAGCATCACTGCCGCCACACGCAGCAGCAGCAGAAGCACATCCGACAGCCGCATCGCCCGTGCTGTCGCGCGCAGCGGCACATCGGGAATGAACCTTGCCGTCGGCAGCGGCGTCACGCGCGGATTCTTGCTCGCCAGGATGTGCAGCGCGATCACCGCCGCGCTCACCGCACCCGCCGCCCACAGTGCCCACGGTGAGAGAAACGTCACGCGCCCCTCGCCTGCGAGGACACCAGCGTTGCGGGCGACGCGATTCGCCGGACCGCGTGATCTGCCGCTTCGTCCGACGGCACCTCGAAGAACGCCACGCCCGCCTCGCGCCACGCGCGCGCCAGCTCCGCGCGCCACGTCGCGAACGCCGATCGGTATCCTTCCCTCGTCTCGTCCACGAGTGAACGTTTGAGCTCGGCACGCTCCGGATCGATCGCGATGATGGTCGCACCGGGCGGATCGAGCTCCTCGCGTGCAACGATGTGAATCGCGAGCACGTCCGCGCCGGCCGTGATCCGCTCTCGCGCGTCGCGCAGCAGCGTGTCGTCCTCTTCGAGAAAATCCGAGATCAGCACGACGCGCTGCGTGGGCCTCACCAGTGCCAGCGCGGGCACGAGCGACGCGCTCCCCGCCGGCACGACCGCCTCGAGCAAGCGCGCCGCCTCGGCGATCACTCCGCGCCGTGTGCGCGGAGGAAGCGCGGCCACACCCTTCTCACCCGGCACGACCACGCCTACCGGATCGCCCGCGCTATGCGCGACTGCCGCCAGCCCGATCGCGATGCGGCACGCCTGCTCCCACTTCCCTTGCGTGGCGAGGGGAAAGGCCATCGATGCGGATGCATCGAGCAGCAGCGCCGTACCCAGCGTCGCACGGTCGTTCGTGATGCGGAGAAAGGCGCGATCCGTGCGCGCGAGGAGCTTCCAGTCGAGTCGCCGCGGATCATCGCCCTGCCGGTACGGCCGGTACTCGGTGAATTCGGGCGAGACTCCGCGCTGCCTGGAGCGATGCGTGCCTGCAGCGGGCCCGCGGATCGTGCGGCGCGCGGGCCACGTCACGCCGCGAAGAGCGTCCAGTAATGCGCCGTAGCTGCCCGCGAGCGGCATGCTACAGCCCGATGTCGCTCCGCGGCGGCGAGATGCGCGACAGAATCTCGTCGATCACCTGCTCCGCGGTGATCCCTTCCGCTTCCGCCGCGAAGTTCGGCAGCACGCGATGCCGGAGCACGGGATGCGCAACGCGCTTGATGTCCTCCGGCGCCACGGCGAATCTGCCCGCGAGCAACGCGTGTGCCTTGGCGCCGAGGATCAGCGACTGCCCCGCCCGTGGGCCGGCGCCCCAACGCACGTAGCGCTTCACGAGCTCCGGCGCATCCGGAGTGTCGGGGCGCGTCGCACGCGCGAGTCGCGCTGCGTAGCGGAGCGCAGGCTCCGCCGCCGGAATCTCGCGCGTCAACCGCTGCAACCCGAGCGCATGCGATGCGTCGAGCACAGGCGTGAGCGCCGCTCCCGCGCTGCCCGTGGTCGCGCGCAAAATCGACACTTCTTCATCTTCCGCCGGGTAGCCGATGCGCACGTCGAACAAAAATCGATCCAGCTGCGCTTCTGGAAGCGGATACGTGCCCTCCTGCTCGATGGGATTCTGCGTCGCGAGCACGAAGAACGGCTCGGGCAGTCGCATCGTCTCGCCGGCCGCCGTGACGCTGTGCTCCTGCATCGCTTCGAGCAGCGCGGCCTGCGTGCGCGGCGGCGTGCGGTTGATCTCGTCCGCGAGCACGATGTTCGCGAAGATCGGTCCGCGCACGAAACGGAAGCTGCGCGTACCAGTCGCGCTGTCCTCCTCCATGATCTCGGTGCCGGTGATGTCGCTCGGAACCAGATCCGGCGTGAACTGGATGCGCCTGAAGTCCAGTCGCATCGCTTCGGCCACGCTGCGAATCAGCAGCGTCTTCGCGAGTCCGGGCACGCCGACCAGCAGCACGTGGCCGCCGGCGAGGATGGCCATCAGGATCTCTTCGACGACCGTCTCCTGACCCACAATGCGCTTCGCGACTTCCTCGCGCAGCTTCCTCGCCGCATGGCCCAGCGACGCGCGCTCGTCCTGATCGGCGGCGGCGCGCGGACTCGCGGTGCTCACCGAACCGGCCGCTTGCGGCGGTGCGTCAGCAGGAAGATCGAGCCGTCGCGCGCGCCCGCATCCGAGATCGAGAGATTCTCATCGTAGATCTCGAAGCCGCGCAGCTTGATCACGTACTCGGACGCATCATCGTCCGGTGAGACGGCGCGTAGCGCCGCGAGCTTCACCTCGGCGACGCTCGCCGTTGGTGCAACCGAGAGCAGCGCGACGTCCCAGCGCTCCGGAACCTCCACGCGTATCGACAGCGCGTCTG
>DASXQD010000338.1:0-4151 GCA_036493195.1 Gemmatimonadaceae bacterium
CGACTGCGCGACTTGAGCGGCCGATTCATCAGAAAGAACACCGGTGCGCGACGGAGAATGTCGAAGCCGTTGTCGGAAAGCAGCTGTGTGATTTCCTCACCACTTCTGCTCACCTGATGCTTGGCTGCGCACGCGATACATCCAGACGTTGTACGGAACACCGAGTCCCAGATAGCCGACACTTTCGGGTCCGTAGCTCTCGCTGTGCCTGTTGTCCCAGTATTTCCGCGGATCGAACGTCGCCACGCGATGCACGCGAGCATTTCACATTCCAGACATCCAGGCGAGCGCACCCCCGCGATGAAACTTTTGTGCTTGGTGGGCGAGCTCGGCGCTCAACGCACGCGATGTGTCATGTACACGGGCTGCGACTCCGGTACCGAGAATTCGCGCGCGCGATAGAAGTTGACGGCAGCCTGATTGTCCGCGAACACCCAGACTTCGCCCACGCCGTTCGTGCGCATCCATCCTTCCATGTGATCGAGCAGCATGCGCCCCACTCCGCGCCGGCGCCACTCGCGCTGCACGCCGATCTCGTAGAGCAGCAGCTCCTGCTCGTCGCTCGATCGCAGCGGCACCACGAGACAGTACAGGAAGCCGGTGATCTGTGCACCGTCCCGCACCACCCAGAAGAGAACGGCGGGATCGGCGAGAAAACGTCGTGCCGCGGACGGAGACAAGGGCTCGAGCGGTTCCCCGCGCCCTTCCAGATCAAAATCGGGATCGTTGAGGGCGAGATGCTCCAGAATCGAAATGTCGTCGGGTCCGATAAGCTTGCAGGCGAGGCTCATGGGCGATAGCTACCGATTGTCCCGCGCCTTCGCCACCATGGCATACAGCGCGGCAACTCGCTTTGCTGCTGCCACCGGCGCGTGCTGCGCGCGAACGTGAGCGCGCCCGCTCGCGATCGTGCGCTCGCGAAGCGCGGAATCCGTGAGCAGCCGCTCGATCTGTCGAGCGAGATCCGACGCATCGCCGTCCTTCGCGATGAGCCCCGTGCGCTCGTCGATGACGACTTCCGGAATGCCGCCCGCGGCCGTCCCAACCACGGCGCTCCCCGCCATGAGCGCTTCGGCCAACACGAGCCCGAGCCCCTCCGCCTGTCCTCGCGACACCAGCACCGTCACGGTGGCGGCGCCGAGCTCCTTCGGCAGCTCGTGCTGCAACACGAACGGTGACCAGGAGATCGAATCGGCGAGCGTGCGCGCCGCCGCGAGCGCACGCAGTCGTGCCTCCTCGGGGCCGGAGCCGATGATGCGGAGCTGGCACGGCACGTCACGGGCACGCAGCATGGCGACGGCCTCGATCAGCACGTCCACTCCCTTGGATGCGATGAGATTTCCGGCGTACAGCACGCGCGAGGGCGACGCTTTCGCCGTACGTGCGCCCTGCTCGAACATCTCGAGAGCCATCGGCATCGACGTCACGGAAGTCCTTTCGGCGAGATCAGGGAAGCAGCGCACGACATCTCGCGCGAGAAACTCTGACGCTGTCGTCACAGCGGAGGCACGAGTGAGCACGGGTGCCGCCAGCGCCCGCCAGAGCGGCGACTCGAGCATACGCACATCCGTACCGTGAGCGGTGACGATGTACGGCACGCCGATACGACTCGCGATCCAGCCGCTCGGCATCCACCAATGCGCATGCACGACATCCGGCCGAAAGTCCTTCGCCTCACGCGCCGACACGGACCAGAGGCGCGCGAGAAAGGGCGGGAGCATCACTGGCGCCAGCATCGTGGCGCGCATTGGCTCGCGCAGAGCACCGGTATAGCCTACGCGCTCGAGCGCATCGGGACCGTAACGCGCGCGCACGATCTCGACGCCGTGCCTGGTCTCGCGCAGTGCAGCATTCGGCGCGTGCGGAGCGATGACGCGAACACTATGTCCCAGCGCGACCGTTTCCGCGGCAAGACGCTCGACGAAGGCGCCTGCCCTGTCGCCATCCCATCGTGGATAGTTGTGCGTGATCGTCAGAATGCGCATGGCGGCGTAGAGAAGGTAGCGCCAGCGCGGGTCGCGATACAGGGTGCCCGGGCTATCCCTCTCAGTAGCGGAGGAGCGCGTGCACTCGCCAGTGTCGCATTGCGGTGAGTCCCGGCAGCTCCGCGAGCGCGAGCAGCACGCTGCAGCCGATCAGCTCAGCCCCGGTGAGCGCGACCAGCGCGCACGTCGCCTTGAGCGTGCCGCCGGTCGCCAGCACGTCATCGACCACGAGCACCCGATGCCCCCACTGCAGCGTGTCGCGATGCATCTCGAGCGCGTCCGAGCCGTACTCGAGCTGATAGTCCACGCGCTCCACCGTGTGCGGAAGCTTCCCCGGTTTGCGCACGGGAATGAAGCCGGCGCCAAGCGCCTGCGCGATCGGCGCGCCGAGAATGAATCCTCGGCTCTCGATCCCGATCACGTGACTGATCGTGTCGCCCGCGAATGGCGCCGCCATCGCCTCCGTTGCCTTTCGGAACGCCGCAGCGTTCGCGAGCAAGGGCGTGATGTCCTTGAAGTCGATGCCCGGCCTGGGAAAGTTCGGTATCTCGCGGATGAGCGATCGGAGCTCTTCGATCTCCGCGCGAGGGGCAGCGGTCACGGTCTCACCGGCGAATGACAAAGGGTTTTGGCAGCACTTCGCGCTCGTCCACGGACAGGGCGCGCACCACCTGCACGTTTCCACCGGCGGGTCCACGCCGTACGGCCGCGAGCAGCGTCTCGATTTGGCTCGCCTGCCCGGATGCCGCGAGCTCGACAGCGCCATCTTCGCGATTGCGAACCCATCCCGCAATGCCCAGCCGCTGCGCGATCGTGCGCACGAACTCGCGAAAGCCGACTCCCTGCACACGGCCCGTCACCTCGACGTGCGCGAACGAATCACTCAACGGCGCGAGCGAAGTAGTGAGGTGAGCACCACAGACAATGCCGCTTCGTCGCTCATGTCCACGCCAGCCGGCACGTCGAGCTCTCCACTGCGCACCCGCGCCGCGATTCGCACGAGCGCATCCGCAACGGCATGGGGAATGGGCGCGAGATCATCAGGCGCCATGGCAGACAGCGCCGATTGAACCGGGGGCGCTTCGACGCTCGGAGTGTCGACCGCCGGTGCACTCGCCTCCATCTCCTGGGCAACCGGGTCCCCCGCGTCCGCAGGCGTCCGATCCCACGGCTCGGATTCCTTGAGCTCCTCGAGCGCCTCCGAGCTCACGGGCGTCAAACGATGCCTCCACGGCGGCGCGATGTCGGCGAGCATCGGAGCGGAATCCTCGGCACCTCGCTCAGGCTCGGCCGCCGTCTCCTCGTCGATTCTCGACTCTGTCTCGTCGGCCTCTGGTGCATCCGCCGCATTCGCGCGCGATTCATCCGTCCTGGCGAACGGCTCGCTCGCCCAGAAGCTGTCGACGTTCATGCGCGGCGGCGGTGCTTCCTGCTCGAACGAAAACTCCGTCGTCTCCAGTTGCAGTCCATCGACTCGCGGATGCTTCCCATCACGGGCAGCGGCCTTGAGCAGGCTGTTCGCATCGTCGTACGCGATCACTTCGATCGAATGCTCGCTGGCAACATCAGGTGGCGCGGCGCTCAACTCGATCTCCTTGTGCTCATACAACTCCACCACCAACGGATCGTCGTCGCCCGTGTCGAGCGCCGGCAACAGCGAGTCATGTTCGAGCGCGCGTTCGGGCATGATCCTCGGCGAGGCCGTCCAGTCGCCCTCGAAATCCACTTCGTCCTTTGACGTGGATGCGACCGCAGGCTTCGCGGGCGATTCCACGTGGCCCGCGGCCGTCCTGGTCACGAGTGGCGCGCCCGGAGATGAGCCGGGGGGCGTGAAGAGCTGTGCACTTCGGCGGCGACTCAGATCGAGTGCCCCGGAAGCACCTTCGCCCGAGCTCGGGCGTGGCGAAAAAAACGGCCGCGCAGCAGTGCGGCGTGGGGGCTTTGGAAGGTCTTCCGAACCGTCTTCCATGGGCACTCCTGGAGCGCGGGGCAGCCGGGGCTCTCGCGCCAGCGTACGAGGTGATGAAATGAAGCTGGCGTGCCCGCGTCAGGATGGCCAGCCGTACTTCCCTATGAGCGGGACGAATCGCGCAGCCCCGATGTCACGGCTTTCCAGCTCCTCTCCTCGCTTCGTGAAGAGCGTCAGGATTTGCTCGTCACGGTCGC
>DASXQD010000339.1:0-8861 GCA_036493195.1 Gemmatimonadaceae bacterium
ACAGAGTCAAGCAGCTTCGGATTGTCGTATCCGACGCCGTCCTTGAACGCGCGTTCGAGGTGGGAGCTGTCGGACACCGGCATGTCCCTCGCCACTCGAAAGCCCAACATCACATAGCGATACGCCTGCGGATTCCTCTCGCGAGTGGCGGGGCGGAGCATCCACGCGGGATAGAACCACGCGCTTCCGCGATCGACGCGAAGGCACGACGAGTCGCCGCGCGCCGCGCTTCCGTCTTGCGGCGCATTCCTGTAGTCGTCCGCATAGCAGTCTTCCGTCCATTGCCACGCATTGCCGGACATGTCGTAGAGGCCAAACGCGTTTGCAGGCTTGAGTCCCGATCTGTGCGTTCGGCCGTGCGCGTTGCCGGCGAACCACGCGTGCGCCGCGGCCCCTTCCACATCGTCTCCCCACCAGAACGTGGAAGACGAGCCGGCGCGCGCTGCGTACTCCCATTCCGACTCGGTGGGCAAGCGGTAGCGAGACGCGAAAGAGTCGGCCGACGCGAGATGCGTCTTGTCATTCAGCCATTTCACGTATGCGTTCGCATCATCCCAGCTGACGCAGACCACGGGATCGCGATCGGATTGGGGAAATCCCGGCGCTCTCCAGCTCAAGTTCGGACGCTTGATCCATTTCGCTCCAGTAAGTCCGCATCCGTCGCCGGCTGGATACCCCGTCTCGCGAACGAAGCTCGCGAACTCGCCCTTCGTGACATCGTGCTTGCCAAGTGCGAACGATCGCAGAGTGACCGAGTGCTGCGGCGCCTCGTCTGCGACGGACCCAGGCGACGCGCCATGTGCCACTGCCCACGTTCTCCCGGAATCCGAGGAGCCCATCGTGAAAGTTCCTGCGGGCAGAATCACCATCTCCGGACACTCCGCGCAGTCGCGGAACACGCGGGCAGAGGGCTGCCGGGCACGCCCTGGCCCGCTGAAATGCAGTACTGCGAGGCCAAGTGTGAGAAGACATTCGCGAACGAGCCGCATATGCGCATTCTCCCGAGAGAGCGAAGCGACTCACGATGCGCGTGGTGTTCGAGGCTGCCAATGCGCGCGCGACGGATGACTGCATTCTCGTGATGATCGTCGTCGCGCGCGTGATTCGATGCACTGTTGCTCTCGCAGGGGCGACAACCCATGATAGCGCATGAAATCCGGGGGCAGGGAAACGCTGCGGCTGATCGTGCTCGCCCTGGTGGTCGGGACGTTCTTCACGGCGCAGGAAGCCGGAGTGGACCTGGCGGCTGGTCGCGCACAGGTAGTAGGGCAGGACCTCGTGAACGGGTTGAAGTTCTGGGTGGTGTGGGCCTTTCTGGCGCCCGCGGTCCATCTCGCCGTGCGCAGATGGCCGCTGGATTCCAGGCCAGTCTACAAACCCATCGTCGCGCATCTCGTCGTGTCGATCGGGCTCGCGGCGCTGCACAACGTGATCGGGACGGGCCTGCGATGGCTGGCGGCGTTTCTTCGAGATGGATCGAGCGCGGCAACATCTGTCCTCAGAGAGGCAAGCCCGGTCGCGTTCGTGTGGGGCCTATTCACGGGGGTGATCTTTTATTTCGTGATCGTGATGGTTTACACCGTACTGCGCTATCGCAACCTCTATGTCAGCGAGCAGCTCAGTGCGGCGGCGCTCGAGTCGGAGCTCACGCGCTCCAAGCTCGAGTCACTTCGATCGCAGCTTCGGCCACACTTCCTCTTCAACACGCTGAATGCCATCTCGATCTTCGTGATCGAGGACGCCGCAAAAGCGCAGCAGATGATCCTGCGGCTCTCGACGTTGCTGCGACGCAGCCTCGACGAAGAAGCGCACGAGGTGCCGCTCGAGCAGGAGCTCGCCTTCGTGAACGACTATCTCGATATCCAGCGAGCGCGCTTCGGCGACCGTCTCTGCGTGCATCTCGCGGTAGACCCGGCCGTGATCGGCGCTTTCGTTCCTGTACTTCTGCTGCAACCGCTGCTCGAGAATGCGATCGAGCACGGGCGTTCGGACCACCAGCGCACCACGGTCGTGCTCAGCGCGGGGCGTGAACGCGATATGCTGCACATCACGCTCACGGACGATGGACCCGGCATTCGCAATACCGACCAGATTCGCGAAGGCGTCGGGCTCGGCAACACGCGCGTGCGACTCGAGCATCTCTATGGCGCGCGTGCATCCGTGCAGCTGAGCGCCGACAGCGCGCGGTCGCAGTCGCCGGGCGCGCGCGTCGAGATTCGCATTCCATTCCGCGAGCTTCGCCAGTGAAGGTGCTGATCATCGACGACGAGCCCGTGGCGCGCCGCGGGCTGCGACGCCAGCTCGAATCGCTGGCAGGGGTGGAGTGTGTGGGCGAGTGCGGAAGTCGCAAGGAAGCCGTGGCCGCCATCGTGGCGCGGCAGCCGGATGTCGTGCTGCTCGATGTGCAGCTCGGACGAGCCAACGCGTTCGAGATCATCGAGGACATCGGTGTCGAGTCCATGCCGCTGGTCATCTTCATCACGGCGTACCACCGTCACGCGCTGAAAGCGTTCGAGGTGCATGCGCTGGACTACGTGCTGAAACCCGTCGATCCGGTGCGACTGAACGAGGCGATCGAGCGGGCCGCATCGCTGCTCACGCTGAAGCGGGGCGCCTCCCTGGCCGACCGGCTCGAGGGATTGCTCGCGCAACATGCGGCGACCGCCGCTGCGGCGGCGCCAGCGCCAGCGAGCGTCGCCGCCGCGTCCGCGGACCACATCGTGGTGCGGGACGCCGAGCGTCTCACGCTACTGGAGATCGCGCAGATCGATTGGTTCGAGAGCGCCGGCAACTTCGTGCGCGTCCACAGCGCAGCCCGCGCCTACCTGCTGCGCACCACGATGGATCGCATCGAGCAGCGGCTCGCTGGACGCGACACCTTCATCCGCATCCGCCGCTCGGCCATCATCAATGTCAGGGCCGTGTCGACGCTCGAGCGCTACGACAAATCGACGTACCTGGTGCAGCTCCGCAGCGGAGCCAAGATCATCTCGAGCCGTTACTATCAGCCCGCGCTTCGCCGGCTGCTGCAGTCGGATCGCTAGCGCAGGCTCACCCATCACGCGGCCACACGATACAATGTTACCACCGATCTCAGCGGTCGCGCCGCCCAATCCCGCTTCGTATGTCCGATAACATCGTCCATCCGCCGCTCACCATCGTGAACCTCGCCACTGAGGGCGCCGCGAGTGTCGAGCCGTATCGCAACGTCGTGATCAATCGCGTCAACGAGAGCTGTCTGCGACTGGCCACGTTCGAGGTCGAGTACCGGTGGCATTTTCATCCTGATTCCGACGAGCTCTTCATCGTCATCGATGGAACTTTGGAGATCGATTTCGTGAACGCGCCGACGCTGCACCTCGGGACGTGGGACATGATCACGCTGCCTGCGGGCACCGTGCATCGTACCCGTGCTCGCGGACGAACTGTCAATCTCACGTTCGAGCACCTCGATGCGGCAACGGTCTTCGTGGACGATCCGGCGTAGTCCGACGCCGACTACCGCCAACCGGCACCGCACGCCACATTGACACCGTCAGCAGAAACCGCACGTACGAGGATGCGTGCTCTCTTCCAACGTCTTCGATCATGAGCGACGAGGCTTCATCGTTCGAGTCTGCGAGTGTCGCTGCCGTTCTCGCGCAACGGAGCCGCGAAGACAAGCGCGCGCTCCTCGACGAGCTGGTGGCGATGCTGACGGAGGTGATTCCCGGCGTGCAAGTCGAGCGCGCGCTGCTCAGGCGGCACGTCAAGTCTATCCGTCTTCCGTTGGGTGGATACATCTACGAGCTGAAACGGCTTCCCGATGACACGTTCGAGGCGAGCCGGCTTCAGGAGGTGCGCGGCGTCGTGATCCGCGGCGATCGCCTCGAGATCGATGCCTTTCTCGCCGAGTTGGGATTGGCACTCGACGTCGAGTTGAAGCGCACGGAACGCGGACGCGATGCGCTTCGCGAGTGGCTGAAATAGAAAACGCTGAGTCAATTGCTTTGTCGTACAACTTCACGTGAGGAGTCATCATGCCGGACTATGTGCCAGGTTCCACCGCGAGTCTGCCCAGCGGGGCGGCCGAGCGTTTGCGGGCGATGCGCGGGACAGGCGAGCATCCCGCATTCTTCACGAGCGATCTGACGATCGACGAGTTTCTGCTCGTCGAACAGGCCGGCTTCGAGGCGTTGGGACTCGTTCTCGGATCATCCATCTATCACGTCGGCTTCCAGTGGCAAAAGTGGAGCGTGAGCCAGGAGCTCCCCGTGCTCACTAGGGCTATGTACGATGCGCGTGAGCTCGCCATGACGCGCATGGAGGAGGAGGCCGATCTCCTGGGCGGCGACGGCGTGGTCGGAGTGCGGCTCGTGTTCAAGCAGTACGCGATGGAGGAAGGTGTTCTGGAGTTTCAGGCGATCGGGACCGCCATCCGGCACCGCGAACGGAAGGGCAGCTATCGCACGAAGGACAACCGCCCGTTCACCTCGGACCTGAGTGGTCAGGATCTCTGGAAGCTCGTGCGGGCAGGCTATCGGCCCGTGAGTCTGGCGATGGGTGCGTGCGTCTATCACATCGCGCACCTGAGCTTCATGCAGACACTCAAGCAGGCGGGCCGAAACCAGGAGATGAAGGTCTACACGGAGGCCACGTACGCGGCGCGCGAGCTGGCGCTCGAGCGCATGCAGGCCGAAGCGGTGCAGCGCGGAGGAAGCGGTGTCGTCGGCGCGCGCGTGGAAGAATCGAACTGGGGATGGGGCGCGAATGCGATCGAGTTCTTCGCGGTGGGAACGGCGGTCACGCGCATGGATGGCGAAGCGGAGCCACTGCCGCTCAGCGACGTGCAACGCATCGTGACTTTCGACAACGCGGGCTGACCGGCGGCAGATGAAGTGGGAATGCAGGCACCAGGACCACCCATCACGCCGGCGCTCTTCGCGGAGTGGCGTGCGCCGCGGTTCGGGACGCGCAACGCGGAGCGCCTGACCAACCCGGTCCGGGAATGGCTCGTTCGTTCCGAGCTCAGTGCGTACGCGGCCACGCAGCAGATGGAAAATGCCACCGAAGAATGCCGCGAGCCCGGCTGGAGCTTCGCGCGATTCGGGCAAAGCTCCACGATGCTTGCCGACGGTCGCTGCATACAGATCGCGGGTGAGCACGAAGACGCCTACGATCGTGATTCGTAGATCTACAACGACGTCGTCGTCCGCCACGCGGATGGCTCAGGGGAGATCCTCAGCTATCCGCGAGATGTATTCCCGCCAACCGACTTCCACAGCGCGACGCTCGTTGGCGATCGCATCGTGCTCATCGGAAACCTGAGCTACGCGGCCGATCGGATGGTGGGAACGACGCAGGACTGTCGACGATCGAGCACACGACCTACGAGGCGAGGGAGCTCTAGCCCGAATGCAGGAAAGACTCGCTACAGTGCAACGGCGCGCCTCGCGCCGGTCGAAATCGTTCGCCTCGCGCCTCTCGCGCCGAGCTGCCCAGGCCCTCGCAGCTTTTTAGCGGCGGCGCCGCAGCGGGTTTACAGCCGACACGTATTGACCTAGCGTTCGATGCATGGAGTCGACGATAGAAGTTCGACAGCTGAAGGCATTCGTCGCGCTGGTCGAGCAGGGAAGCGTCACTGCGGCGGCGCAGACGTTGGGCGTGGCTCAGTCGACGATGTCGGAGGCACTGTCGTCGCTCGAGCGCGCGATGGGTACACCGCTGTTCCTGCGTCGCCGGGGCTCGCACGAGCTCGTGCTCACCGAAGCCGGCGATGCGCTGCTCCCGCACGCACGCTCGGTGTTGGAGCTGCTCGCGGTCGCGCACGTGGCCGTCGCGTCGGTAGCGACGGGTGCGCGCGCTCGCGTCGCCATCGCCACCAACGAGTCGCTGAGCACGTACATAGTAGGGCCGCAGCTGGACATCCTGCGACGCAAGTGGCCGAACACCACGTTCGAGGTCACGGTGATGATGTGCGCCGGCGTGCGCAGCGGCCTCGAAAGCGGAGAGTACGATCTCGGGCTGATCCTGGAGCCTGGCGACGACGCGACGCCCATGAAGCTCGCCGAGCACGTCGTCATTTCGCACGACGTGCCTCTCATCATCTTTGCGCAGCCGGCCCATCCGCTCGCGCGGAATGCGCCGGCAGCAGTCAAGCGCGATGCCCTTGGCGACTTTGCGCTGTACCTCAGCGATGCCGCCGGCGATTTCCATTTGCTCGTGCGCCGCTATCTGGAGCACGACGGCCTTCCGGGTCCGCCCATTCATCCAACCGGAAGTGTGGAGAGTGTGAAGCGGTCCGTCCTCGCCGATGGGCGCGCGATCGGGCTGCTCCCCGCGTACGCGATCGCGGATGAGATACGAGAGGGCCGAGTCGTCGCGCTGCGCGTGAAGCCGGGTCCTCCACGAATGAGCCTCGAGGCGCTGACCTCGCGCACACGCGCGCAGCATCCGGCCACTCGCCAGCTCGTCGGTGCGCTGGCGTCGGCATACTCATCTCCGAAGCGGGTCGCCGCCGGCTGACGCAGCCTCGCATGGCACTCGATATCGCCATGACCGATAGGTGCAATCGGTATTCTTGCGCTCGCATCTCACCGTGCACCTTCCACGGGACCGATTCGCATTTGCGAACATTTCCCGGCTCATGGAGGTCGTATGACGCAGGCTCTGCTGGTGATCGACGCACAAAACGAGTTCTCGGCCCGCGGCCTCCGCGCCGTTCCGAATCACATCGAGGCGATGACGGCTATCCTTGCTCGCGTCGACCAGGCGCGCGAAGCGGGAAACCCGATCGCATGGGTGCAGCATCACAACAAGCCGAGTGAATCGCGGGCGTTCGTGCCCGGCACGTGGGGCGCGGAGCTCTCGCCCGGTCTGGGTCCCAAGCCGTGGTTCGGTCCGGAGCGACTGTTCACCAAGGATGTCTTCGGCGCGTTCACCGGCACAGGGCTCGAAGGCTGGCTGTCCACGCTCGGCGTGAGCAAAGTAATGATCGTCGGCTTCTTCGCGCACATGTGCGTGTCGACCTCGGCGCGAGAGGCACTGGTACGCGGCCTCGAGGTGCACGTCGACGCGCGAGGGGTTGGCGCGCGCGATATCGAGGATGAGCTGCTGGGGCAGAGTGCGGACGAGGTGCGACGCTCGGCGCTGCTTCAGCTTTCGGACATGGGTGTGTTCGTCGAGAATGGCGAGGTGCTGGCGGGTATGTCGGCCTTGGTGGGATAGAACCACCTCGCCCTACCCCTTGCAAATCCATGGGAAGGGTTGCACTCTATACCTTGATCTGACAAGGGAAGGGTGCCACCCGTGCTGACCGTCGATCTCGAGTTCAAACGCGGTGCAATCGAGCTGCTGGTCCTCAAGGCCGTTTCTTGGGGACCCATGCACGGCTACGCCATCGCGAAATGGATCCAGCAGACCACCGACGATGCGCTGCGCGTCGAGGAGGGCTCGCTATATCCGGCGCTGCATCGTCTCGAGGACAAGGGCTTCGTGGAGCCCGAGTGGGGCCTCTCCGATTCCAACCGCCGCGCGAAGTATTACACGATCACTGCCCGCGGCCGCAAAGCGCTGCGCGCCGAGATCCAGAGCTGGACGCTCTTCTCGGCCGCGATCGCGAAGGTGATCGTCGCACCGCAACCGGAAACCTGATTCTGGGGAGGGCACATGAAGCGCGAGCCCATGTTCAGGCGCTACCTCCGCTTCTGGGGCGCGGATCCGCGCCGCGATGTCGACGATGAGCTCGAATTCCATCTCGAGATGCGCGTCGCCGAGTTCGAGCAGAGCGGCATGAGCAGGGAAGACGCCGAGCGAATCACGCGCGATCGCTTCGGCGACGTGCGCGGTGTGCACGATGAGGTCGAGCGGCTGACCGTGAACCGATACGCCCGGCAGCTCCGCGTGCAGTGGATCGACGCGCTGCTGCAGGACATCCGGCTCGCCGCGCGCTCGCTGCGCGCCAAGCCGGGCTACGCCACCGCGCTCACACTCACGCTCGCGCTGGGCATCGGCGCCAACCTCGCGATCTTCACGGTCGTGAACAGCGTGCTCCTGCGCCCGCTGCCGCTCGCCGAGCCCGAGCGCCTCGTGCGCGTGTTCGACGACATGAAGGGCGCAGGGGCGAACGATGTCGGCATGTCGGTTCCGGAGCTCGAAGACCTGAGCTCGCGCGCCGGTGTTTTCGATGAGGTCAGCGGCATACTCGGAGCGAGTGCCGCGCTCGAGGGTGGCGATCGTGTCGAGCGGATCGAGCTGCTCGGCACGAGCGCCAACTATTTCGATCTGCTCCGCGCCAATGCGGAGCTTGGACGCGTGTACACCAGGGCCGAAGCGAAGCCGGGATTCATCGGCACCGTCGTGATAAGCGATGCGCTCTGGCGCAGACAGTTCGGCGCCGACGAGACGATCATTGGCAAGACGATTCGTCTCGATGAAGATCCGTACACGATCATCGGCGTGATGCCGCCGGATTTTCGCCATCCGGGCAATACGCTGAGCGGTGATGTGGATGTGTGGGGGGGCACGGGCTTCAGCGCCGATCCGTTCCCCGTGCCGCCCACCCGCGCTGCGCGCATCCTGCCCGGGGCAATCGGCCGATTGAAACGCGGCGTATCCCTCGCGCAGGCACAATCGCGACTCGATGCGATGTCGATCACGCTGCAGCAGGAGTTTCCCAACGACTATCCGAGCCAGCTGCGCTGGTCGCTGCGCATCGAGCCCGTCCAGTCGACGTTGACCGGCAACGTGCGCCCGACGCTCATCATCCTGCTTGGCGCGGTCAGCTTTCTTCTGCTCATCGTGTGCGTGAATCTCGCGAGCCTGATGCTCGCCCGTTCATCGGCGCGCATGCGCGACTACGCGCTCCGCCAGGGGGGGGGGGC
>DASXQD010000340.1:0-7276 GCA_036493195.1 Gemmatimonadaceae bacterium
CGATCGCGCCCGCCGACCACTCGGCCTCGCTCTCTACAGCCCCGCATCCGAGATCGCCCTGCGCCTCCTCGACCGCGATCCCTCCGCGACGCTCGATGCCGCGTGGTGGCGCGAGCGCATCGCACGCGCCCTCGCGCGCCGCGAGCCCCTCACGCGCCACACCAACGCGTACCGCGTCGTCCACGGCGAAGCAGATGCGCTTCCCTCGTTGATCGTCGATCGATACGATCGATGGCTCGTCGTGCAGCTGCTGAGCGCCGGCCTCGAGCGCTTCCGCGATCCAATCGTCGGCGCTCTTCACGAGCTGCTCGCGCTCGAGGGCATCCTCGCTCGCAACGACACCGCGGTGCGCACCAAGGAAGGGCTCACCCGCGCCACCGAGCTCCTCGCGGGCGACGTCCCGCGCGAGATCGAGGTCGTCGAGCACGGCGTGCGCTATCTCGCCGCACCGTGGGATGGCCAGAAGACGGGCGCATTCCTCGATCAGCGCGAGAACCGCGTGCTCGCCGGCAGCATCGCTCGCGGACGCGCGCTCGACTGCTTCGCGTATCACGGATCCTTCGCGCTCCATCTCGCGCGCAACGCGACGCACGTCACCGCGCTCGACTCGTCTGGCCCCGCACTCGCGCGCGCACGTGACAACGCCGCGCGTAACGGATTCACGAACGTCGAGACGGTGCAGAGCGACGCGTTTGAATTTCTTCGCGCCGAGGAAGCCGCCGGGGCGCACTATGACACGATCGTGCTCGACCCACCGGCGTTCGCAAAGACACGTCACTCGATCGATGCCGCACTCCGCGGCTACAAGGAGATCAATCTGCGCGCGATGCGCCTCCTCTCGCCCGGCGGGATGCTCTTCACCGCGAGCTGCAGCTTCCATGTCTCCGCAGCACTTTTTCGCGATATGCTCCGCGACGCCGCCGCGGACAGCGGCCGCCGGATGGCGCTGCGCGAATTCCGCGGCCAGCCGCTCGATCATCCAGAGGTACTCACGATCCCGGAGAGCGGCTACATCAAGGGCGCGCTATTAGAAGCGCTCGACTGACGTCTCACGAATGGAAGCGCTCGACTGATCAGCTCTTCTGGTCCACCGGACAGTAGAAGGTCGAGCGCCCCGCCTGGACGATCCGCCTGATGGTCGCGCCGCAGCGCGGACACTTCTCGCCTTCGCGATCGTAGACGTTCCACCTCGACCCTTCGTGCTTCGCCCAGTATCGTCCCGCCGGTGCATCCGAGAGCACCTCGCGTATCGCCTGGATCAGCCGCTCTCGCCGGTGTGCGCTCAATGACGCTGCCTTCGCCTTCGGACTGATCTTCGCCAGCCACAGCGCCTCGGCCGCATAAATATTTCCGATGCCGGCGACCATGCGCTGATCGAGCAGCGCCGGCTTGATCGCGCCGCGTCGGCGCGCGAGCGCGACACCCAGCGTGTCGGCGTTGAAGGCGGGATCGCTGGGCTCGGGGCCGAGCTCGGGATCGCCTTCGCCGATGTCGAAGAGCTCCACCGTCGAGAGCGCGCGCATGTCCGTCAACGCGACGCGCGTACCGTCCTCCAGCTCGAGCGCTGCGCGCGTGAAGCGTGGCTCGTCATCGCCCACCGCGCCGATGCTCCAATCGCCATTCATGCGGAAGTGAATCGCGAGCGTGCGTCCATCGTCGAGATGGAGAAGCTGATGCTTGCCGCGCCGCTCCACGCGCTCGATACGGCGACCCTTCAGCTTGCGCAGCCGCAGAGGCGTGATTCGCTTCGCGAGCGCTGGGTGCAGCAGTCGCAACCGCGAGATGACTTTGCCTTCCGCGGCGCTCGCGAGCTGCTTGCGCGCCGCTTCGACTTCGGGGAGCTCCGGCATGAGGAAAAGCTATCGCGCTTCCGCCGCGCAGGACACCGCTGCGGCATTGCCCGCACGGTACTGAAAGGGGCATTCTTCTGCCGTGAGCACACCTCGCGAGCCGGCCGTCCGCAACACCCTGATTCTGATTCTGGTGCTGAATGCGCTCGTGGCAGCCGTCAAGATCGTCGTCGGTATTCGCACGAACGCGCTCTCGGTGCTCGGCGCATCACTCGAATCCGCGCTCGATGTGCTCAACAACATCGTCGGCATCGCGCTCGTGCGGGTGGCGTCGCAGGAGCCCGACGAGGATCATCCGTACGGCCATCAGAAGTTCGAGACGCTCGGGGCACTCGCCATCGTCGGATTTCTCTCGATCTCGTGCTTCGAGCTCCTGCGCGAAGGCGTGCGGCATCTGATCGTGAGGGAGCATCCGATGATCCCCTCGCTCACCGAGCTCTCGCTCATTGCGGCAACGATGTTCGTGAACGTGGCCGTGGTCTGGTTCGAGCGTCGCCGGGCGCGCCAGCTCAACAGCGATTTTCTCCTGGCCGATGCCGCGCACACACGCAGCGACATCTACGTCACGGCCGCCGCGTTCGGGTCACTGGTGCTGGCGCGCAAGGGCTACGGCGCGGTGGACGCGCTGCTCGCGATCGCCGTGGCGCTCCTGATCGCGTGGAACGGATATCAGATCGTGAAGCACACGGTGCCGGTGCTCGTCGACGAGCGTGGCGTGGATGCCGGTGTGCTGCGTCGGCTGGTGGGGGCGATCCCGAACGTCGTCGACGTGCGCACCGTGCGCTCGCGAGCGATCTCCAGTGATGTGCTGTTCGCCGAGGTGACGATCGGTGTGAATGGGGACACGACGGTCGAGCAGGCGCATCACATCGCAGACACCGTCGAGGAAAAAATCTCGAAGGAGCTCGGCGTCGCCGAAGTGCTGGTGCACGTCGAGCCGGCATGATGCAGGTGCGATGGGGTTGCAACGCATCGAGAGTCATCTAGCTTACTGCTGACTCCAGCCGCGTACCCATGGCCTCTCGACCGCGCTCACTCAAGCACGAATACGAGCTGTTCGTCGAACGGGAAATCGAGAACTACAAGGAGCGAGTGGCTCGCAAGACCATCCTGAGCATCGGGGATGAGGCTGTGAAGTCGCTCGAAGCGCAGCAACAGCTCGCGCTCACCGAGCTGCTGTTGTGCGAAGAAGTCGACCGCATCATTCGCGCGCGGCTGGGACTCCCGACCTCTGCGACCTGGCGCAAGAAGCGGTTGAAGCAACTCGCGGAATTCAAGAAGCCCGAGAGTTGGGGAATGCGGCCCGACTGCGCGATCGCACGCACGGTGGCCGCAGCGCACGAGGGACACGTGCTCGTGGCGGGCGCGCGCACGGAGGGACGCTCGCTCTACCTCGCGGCGAATGGCTGCGATGTGACGACGCTCGATCCAACCGAAGATGTGATCGAGCGCGTGATCGATGCGGCGGCGGGCGTCGGGCTCACGGGGAGAATCCGTGGAGTGGTGAGCGATCTCGCGGCGTGGGAGCCCGACTTTCCGATCAGCGCGGTGGTCTGCGCGGCGGCCGCGCTGCAGGAGCTGACACCGCAGCAGCGACAGAAGGCGCTCTCGATTCTCCAGGCGGCCACCAAGGACGGCGGCGTCCACGTGGTCGAGACGAGCGCGGACGGCGTGAGGCTGGTTCCGCTGGAGGAGCTCGAGGCTTCCTACTATGGATGGCAGACCATGGTGGAAGGATCGCTCGGCAACGAGACGTTCTCGGCACGGAAGGCGGTCGCGTAGCGTTTTGACACGCCCGAGCGTCCGCGGGACGTGTCACTTCGCGTCGATCGGCTCCGCGCTGCCGACTTGCCAAATCAATAACTCGTTAGGTAACAATAGTTTAGCCTCGGCACGACCATGTTGCTGCGGGGGGCATGGACGGTGCCTTACAGGTGGGCGGCCCTCGACCGTTACGGGGGCTTTTTTCCATCCGTAGTCGGGAAGGTCGTCATGCGAAAGGCAGCCGAGTTCAAGGAAGAAAGCGAGCCGGTGGGAATCGTGATCTCGCGCGGGAGCCGGGAGGAGCCGACGCCTGCGTTCTTCGCGTACATCTGGGGTCCGGCACCGAAGGCCGATGAAAAGTCGACGCGCGTGACCGCGCCGCGCGCCGCCTGATTCGTCGAGCGAGCACTCGGATGACAAACGCGCCGGCAGAGCTTCTGCCGGCGCGTCGTGCATCTGTGCGCGATCGCACGCGAGCAGTATCGCGCACATAGAAAAGGCCGGCGAGATCCGCCGGCCTTTCGTTCTACTATGCACAACGTCGAAGCACTACTTGCGCTTCTTGGCCGCCTTCTTCGCTCCGCCGCGCTTCTTGCTGGCGGACTTGCGGCCCGACTTCTTCGTCGCGGACTTCTTTTTCTTGGTAGCCATGATTCATTCTCCATTGACCGGAGTGAAACGGCCCGACCGATCCCCCGGTGGATCGGTGGGGCGATACGACGCCAACGAACCGTCGTATCTCTACACGGCCTCCGAGAGGCTCGTGAAGTTGAAGTCCTTCACCTTGATGGTCGGCATCACGATATCGCCACCCTGCTCCGTGCCGGCGAGTCGCACTGATGGTCCGAGCATCTCGAGGTTATTCAGCATGAACAACGGTGAGTCGTTGAAGCGAAAGTTGCGAATTGCCTTTGTGATCTTGCCGTTCTCGATCAGGAACGTACCATCGCGCGTGAGTCCCGTAGAGAGGATCGTGCGCGGATCGACTTCCCGCAAATACCAGAGCCTCGTCACCAGCACGCCGCGCGGCGTGCTTTTTATCATGTCATCGATCGATGTCGAACCGCCCATCATCTTGATCGACTGCGGTTGTCCCGTTGCCGTCTTGCCCTGCTTCTTCGCCCAGAATCGTGTGTAGAATAACTGCTTCAACACACCATTCTCAATGAAGACTTGCCGATTCAGTGGAAGTCCATCGCCATCGAACGGCTGTGACATGAGCTGCGGATCCTGCGGGTCTGCTACGATGGTCACTCGCTCATCGACGATCTTCTCCCCGACTTTGTTACCTCCTCCGGCTTTCACGAACGGGCTGCGACCTTCATCCGCAGAGCGAGCATCGGAATAATTTCCGATCAGCTGCACCAGATCGCCCACTGCCTGCGGCTCGAGAATCACCGTGTAGCGCCCCGGCTCGATTGCCACTGCATTGCGTGACATCTTCGCCTTGTCGATGGCGCGATCACTCACCGCCTTGAAATCGAGCTGCGTCCAATCGGGATGATCCGCGGCGGCCCACCCCGATCCCGTGCCGTCCGCCGTGCGCACGGTGAGCTGATAATTCGCGTTTGTCGCCTGGTGAAACGCGAACAATCCCTTCGAATTCCCGAGCGCGACGGACGACTCACTCGTAATAATGAACCCGGCAGCCTGAAGATCGCCAGCACCGCGCGCCGGCGCGAGTGCCGTGAGCGCGGCCTTCGCGCGATCGTCGGGCGTCAACCGCGCCGTCGTCTCGAAGTGCGCGTTCACTGGAACATACGTCTGCAGGCCGAGCGGTGGCATGGCTTCCGGATCATCGGGCGCGAGCTTCGCGAGCGCTTCCGACTCCGCCACCGCGCGCGCGAGCGACTCATCACTGACATCGTTCGTGACGACTACCGCGTGCTTCGCGCCGAATGAGCTCTGGACCGCCAGCTGCATGTCGGTGACGTTTCCAGACGTGGACATCTGATTCGCGGCGAAGCGCGTATTGCCGGTGTGATTGCTGTTCAATTGCAATTCGACCGTCTCTGCCTTCGACAGCTTCGCGACCCGTGCGAACAGGGCCTGCGCGTCGTCGGCCGACACGATCGCCGCATCCGGCGCCTTTTCAGGCGACAACAGGCGATGGGGGCGGCTCACGCTTTTCTCCCGGTATTGATGACGTTGATGTTGCGGAAGCGGGTCGGCACGCAGCCATGGCTGACCGCATTGATCTGCCCGGGCTGTCCCTTGCCATCGAAGAAACTTCCGCCGAGCTCGTAACTCTTCTTGCCGCCGATCATGTCCATCGAGTTCCAGAAGTCCGGCGTACGCATCTGATACGCCACGTCCTTCAACTGGCCAACGATCTTTCCGCCCTTGATCTCGTGGAAGACCTGCCCGCCGAACTGCGCGTTGTAGCGCTGCTGGTCGATCGAGAAGGAGCCGTCGCCGATGATCGCGATGCCGCGATCCGTGGCAGCGATCAGATCTTCGAACGACTGCTCCTTCTCGCCTGGCAGCAGCGACACGTTCGGCATGCGCTGGAACTGGACGTTGTCCCAGTTCTGCGCGTACGAGCAGCCGTGCGAGCGCGTCGGCTTCGCCTGCTTCTTGTACCACCAGTCGAGCCACGCGGCCTGCTCGCGCGTGGTCTGGTAATCGTTGACGACTCCCTTCTTGATGATGAGGAACGGCTCGGGCTTCACACCTTCGTCGTCCCAGCCCACGGTGCCGAGGCACCCGACCTGATTGCGATCACCCTGGATGTTCATCAGCTCGGGACCGTACTTGAACTGTCCGAGCATCTTTTCCGGCGGCGACACGAAGCTCGTGCCGGCATAATTGGCTTCGTAGCCCATCGCGCGATCGAGCTCCGTGGGATGCGCGACCGACTCGTGGATCGTGAGCCAGAGATGCGACGGGTGCAGCACCAGATCATAGCGCCCCACCTCGACCGGCTTCGCGGTGAGCTTCTGCACCGCCTCCTCGCCCCACTGCTGTGCGTGCCCCGCGAGATCGCGCTCGAGCACGTACTCCCAGCCGCGTCCCATGGGCGCCGCGATGTTCGTGCGATTCTGGAAGTCGCTCTGGTCCGCATTGATCGCGGTGATCTGCATGAGCGGCCACGATCGCACGGCGGTCTGCTGCGTGAGCGATCCTTCGCTGTTCGCGTAGCTGCGCTCTTCCTTCACGAAGAACAGGCCGCTGAAGATGTACTTGACACCTTTGACCTTCAGTGCCTCGCCATTCGCCTTCAGGAGCAACGCCGCCTTCTCCTCGACGGACACGTCCCATGGATCCTTCGTGTAAGCGCTCTTCCACGTTCCGACACTCGGAGCCGCGGGCGTGAGCACCACGGGCCTGTCACGCGCGGCACGATTGGCCTTGGCGATCGACACGGCCTCCTTCGCCGCGGCGGAGACGCCGTCTTTCGTGAGAACGCGTGTTGCCGCAAATCCCCACGTGCCATCCACGAGCGCGCGCACGCCACATCCCATGGAATCGGTGTCGACGACGTTCTGAATCTGCTGCTCGCGGGTGAAGACGAAATTCTGCCGCTGCCGGCCGATGCGAACGTCGGCGTAACCAGCGCCCGCAGCCTTGGCCGCGGTAAGCCCCGCAGCCATGAGCTCCTTGATAGTGGAGTCAGGAATCTCTTCGAGCGGCGGCGAGGACACGGATGCGAACGCGCTCGC
>DASXQD010000341.1:0-2287 GCA_036493195.1 Gemmatimonadaceae bacterium
CGCCGTGGAGGTGTACGAGCTCCGCGTCCGGCCCACGGATCCGCAGCAGCCACGACTCGTCGGTGCGCTCTACATCGACCGCGCGTCGGCGGATGTCGTGCGGATGGCGTTCACCTTCACGCACCCGGCGTATCTCGACAAGGAGCTCGAGGACATCTCGATCGTGCTCGAGAACGCGCTGGTGCAGGGGCGCTTTTGGCTGCCCTTGCATCAGGAGGTCGAGATCCGGCGCACGGGGAAGTGGCTCGACTTTCCGGCGCGCGGAATCATTCGGGGCCGCTGGGAGATCTCGGACTACGACATCAACCAGGGAGCTCCGCCGGCGATTTTCGCGGGCGGCCCGGAGATCACGAGCGCGGCACCGCGCGAGCTCGCGCGGCACGAGTGGCACGGTCGCATTCTCGACTCGCTCCCCTCCGACGTTCGCGCTGCGAGCGACGATGACGTGCGGAAGGTGCAGGACGAGGCGCGTGCGCTGGTGCGGCAACAGTCGCTCGCGCGTGCGGCTGGTGCGTCTCTGTCGGCGAGGAAGGCGTCGGATTTCGTGCGCGTGAATCGCGTCGAGGGGCTGGCTCTGGGTGCCGGAGCCGCCCTTCGTGCAGGAGGTGGAATCGTCACGTCAGTGCGTGCGCGCTATGGTTTTTCCGACCACGTGCTCAAGGGTCGGCTCGGTATCGCGCTCCATCGCGGCGACGGAAGCAGCGTCGAGCTCTTCGGAATGCGCGACTATCGCGATGCCGGAGACGTCGCCGAGCGATCGTCGGCGGTGAACAGCATCGCGGCTCAGGAATTCGGGAGCGATGCAACCGATCCCTATGAGGTACGCGGCGCCGGAATCGCCGCGGAGCTGGGGCTTCACGCGGGATCGCGCTGGCACCTCGAAGGCGCCTGGGAGCGGCAGGACTCGCTTCGCATCCACGCTGCGCCGGCGTGGGGGAGCTTCGAGCGCACGATTCCCGCCCGGTCGCTCAACGAGGAGCGGCTGACGCTGGGCTTCATCCACCAATCGCCAGTGAGGCTCGGCGGCCTGGAGACGCGATTCTCCGGGCAGCTGCGCGCGGGATTCACGCAACCGCTCGCCGGCGCACCAGGCGGCGACGCGCAGTTCGCGCGAGCGATGCTCACGGCGCACGGCGAGCGCACGCTCGGGGGCGGACTGCTCGTGCTCGAGAGCAGCGTCGCGGGGCTCCTCGCGCCGCCAGATGTGCCTCCGCAGGAGCTCGTGTACCTGGGTGGATCCGTCACCGGTCCCGGGTATGACTATCACCAGTTCGCGGGGCGCGAGGGCGGCAGCGCGCGCATCGAGTGGCGCGCGCGCGTGCCGTTCTTCGGATTGTCGCTCGGGCCCTACGGTCGCGCGCCAGCGAGCGCCACGCTGGCGCCCTTCGCGACGGTCGTCTACTCGGCGAACTCTCCGGCCTTCGCACCCATGCCCGCGGGGTGGTATCCGTCGGTGGGCATCGGCGCCCTCGTGCTATTCGACATCGTGCGCGTCGATGTGGCGCGCGGTCTGCGCCGGGGACGGTGGACCTTCTCGCTCGACGTCACGCGCGATCTCTGGCCGATATTGTGAGCCCGTCAACTCCCTCAGGTTGATCCGGTTCCGCAGGCGGTCACGATCGTCTGGGCGTCCTTCTTCGCGGCATCTCGCGTGGGCTCGTCGGTTGGCGTCGTGCCACGGCGAGTCTCGTAGTGCGAGCGCGTTCCGGCGCGAACCTCGATCTTCGTTGTCCCCTTGTCGGCCTTCGTCGTGGCGGAAATCACGTCGAAGCGGCGGAACTCGTTCACGTAGCGCACGTCACTCGTGTCATTGCGCGTCGCCTCGACGCCTCGCTTGTGATCCACCACGCGAACGTCGTAGCCGAGCGCCTTCGCCTGCTCGGCCATGCAGTTGACGGTGACGGCCACCGTCTGATCCGACGAGCCGGTGACGGTTGGCCACGTCGACTTGAAGCCGCCACAGGCATCGAGCAAGAGGATGCCGGCGAGGGAAGTGA
Source organism: Gemmatimonadaceae bacterium (assembly GCA_036493195.1). Taxonomy (GTDB): domain Bacteria; phylum Gemmatimonadota; class Gemmatimonadetes; order Gemmatimonadales; family Gemmatimonadaceae; genus FEN-1250. Next base: position 1,998 of record DASXQD010000341.1, read on the forward strand.
GAACGGAGATCGTACGAATCATGATGTGCTCGACAATGAGGGAAAACATGAATGCCGTGGTTCGGCCGTCGGAACGCTGGCTAAGAAGGTAACGCGCGCCTCTCACTTGAACAGGATCGCCGCCTCTGCGTTGCGCAGTGTCACGCTGCTGATGGGCGCGCCGAAAGTGCCGTCGCGGTGCAGCGGTCGCATTGGGGCAGGGAGAGGGACGACAACGCCGGTGGAATCGGCGTAGATCTGCGGTCGCCAGTCCGACTGTGGACGGATGACCACGTACGCATGATCGAAGT
>DASXQD010000342.1:0-15091 GCA_036493195.1 Gemmatimonadaceae bacterium
CTCGACGGACGGGCGTGGCTACGACAACCCGTTCTGGATCGTGGCCGAAGCTCCGGCCAAGTCGAATCTGAACCGCGTGCTCGGCAACGTCGACCTGAACTGGGAGCCGGCCGACTGGCTCAAGGTGCAGGAGACGGCAGGCGCCGACTACTACACCGATTCGCGCCTCGAGGCGCTTCCGCTCGGAAACTCGACCACGTCCGTGGGTCAGGTAATTCGCGCGGACTACAACAACTACATTCTCGATCACAACCTGACGGCGATCGCGAGCCACACCTTCTCGCCCTCGTTCTCCGGCACGTTCACGCTCGGTCAGAACCTGAACGCGACGGACTTCAGCCAGATCTACGTGCTCGGCACGGGTCTCATTGCACCGCAGCCGTTCGAAGTTCTCAACACGGTCAGCAAGGATCCGAACGACAGCACGGCGAAAGTCCGTCGCGAGTCGTATTTCGGACAGGCGACCGCGGACCTGTGGGACCAGCTCTTCCTCACGGGCGCCCTGCGCAACGACGGATTCTCGACGTTCGGCTCCAACAACCGGCGTCACTGGTTCCCGAAGGCGAGCGCCGCATGGACGTTCACGAAGGCGATCTCCGGCCTCACCGACAAGATCGACTTCGGCAAGGTGCGCTTCGCGTACGGCCAGACGGGGCGCGAGCCGCTCGTCTACACGACGAACAGTCTCTTCCGCGTCGGCACGTTCACCGAGTACGGTGGCGATGCATCGGGCATCCTGCGCACGATCTATCAGGGCGCGGCCGGGCTCATTGGTCCGAACGCCGTCGGCAGCGACAGCCTGCGGCCGGAGAAAACCCGCGAGTACGAAGGTGGGCTCGACTTCGGGCTCTTCAAGGGATGGGCGACGGTCGGCGTCTCGTACTACGATTCGAAGACGACAGACGTCATCTTTCAGGGACCGACGCCTCCCTCGAGCGGCTTCACATCGATCGTCAAGAACGCCGCGACGATCACGAACAAGGGCTGGGAAGTCACGACGGATCTCCACCCGGTTCGCGGCGAGAACTTCAACTGGAACGTGGGATTGGTCTGGGGTCGCAATCGCAACCTCGTGACGAACCTGAGCGGCTCGACGGACATTCTCGTCGGCTCGCAGGCAATTCTCACCACTGTTGCCCGTGTTGGATTTCCAACGGGCTCGTTCGCCGGCTTCGATTTCGTCCGCTGCGGCAGAGGGCTGACGGTCGGCGACGACAACATCGACCAGGATGTGTGCCAGGGCAAGCCGAATGGAACGCTGTACATCGGCGACAACGGTTTCCCTGTGCTCGACCAGGACAACCTGCGAGTGTTGGGAAGCTCGCAGCCGGACTGGAACGGCAGCGTTCGTACCGACGTCACGTTCCTGAAGCACTGGAATGCGTCGGCGCTGCTCGACATCAAGCACGGCGGTCAGGCATACAACGGCACGCGCGGCGCGCTCTACGTCTACGGCACGCACAAGGACACGGGCATTCGCGGACAGACGTTCGTCTTCGGACCGTCCACCAATGGCGTGCAGGGCTTCCATGGGGACGCGAGCGTTACGGGCCCCGGCGCTGGACTTCCGGTCATCATCGACCAGAACTGGTTCGAGAACGACGGCGGCGCGTTCGGAGGCAATACGGTGGACTTCATCGAGGATGCAGGGTTCACCAAGCTTCGCGAAGTCTCACTTGGCTACACGTTCGTGCAGCCGTGGGTGTCGCGCTCGCTCGGCCTGTCCAGCATCGATCTTCGCGTCGCGGGGAGAAATCTCATGACGTGGACGCACTACAGCGGTCTCGATCCCGAAACACAGCTCGGCGGCGCGACGCTCGTTGGCGGCTTCGACTGGTTCAGCAATCCGCAAGCGCGCTCGTTCGTCGTCACCGTTGGACTCAACCGCTAACCCGCGAGGAGGAGAGCACATGAAAAAGACTCACAAGCTCGCGCTCGTCGCGACTTTCGTAACGTTCGCCGCCGCCGGCTGCAACAGCTTTCTCACCGGCGACTGCGTGAGCAATAGCTGCAACCAGCCAACGAGTGCCACGTCCGACCAGCTGTTCATCGGCGTGCAGGTTGGCGTCATGGGCAACTGGGAGACGTTTCCGATGAATCTGCTCCCGCTCTGGGCACAGCAGATCGCGGGAGTGAATCGCCAGTGGGCCAGCTATTCGAATTACGGCTCCGGCACGGACGATCTGACATCCGATCCGCTCTGGATCGCGATGTATGCGTCGGGCGGTCTTGCCGACGTTCGCAACGGTGAAGCGCAGGCCACGACAGCCGGCAACTTCAAGGCGGTTGGCCAGTTCCAGGTAATCGAGGCGCTCACGATCGGAACCATCACGGATCTCTGGGGCGACGTTCCGTTCGATTCCGCAGGAACGCCATTCCCGACGTTCGACAAGCAGTCGGACGTGTATGCGCACGTGCAGGCACTGCTCGATAGCGCGATTGCCAATCTCGCTGGCGGGGGATCGCCAAATACCACCGACTTCTATTTCGGCGGTGACTTGGACAAGTGGATCGCAACGGCGCACACGCTCAAGGCCCGATACTACATGCATACGGCCGAGAACGGAGACCTGTCGTACGACAACACGAAGTTGAACAGCGTGTTGTCCGAGACGGCGCAGGGCATCTCCAGTCCTGACGGCGATTTCGCGACGGTACACTCGGGTACCACCTTCGAGCAGAACTTGTTCTACGAGTTCCTCGTGGGGTCGCGCGCCGGCGATGTCGAGCCTTCGTCGCTCCACATCAACCTGGCGAAGCAGTTCAACGACAACACGCTGCTCGCGGAGCTCTACAACAAGAACGCTTCGGATCAGTACCTCGGGTCGCCTGCCGGCGTTTCGGCGGGCAGCAATGTGTCGACGTTCGCGCTCGGTCCCGAGTACAGGCAGGGGATCGTGACGAATGCGGAGAATCTTCTGCTCGAAGCGGAAGCGAATTACCGGCTCGGAAATTCGGGACCGGCGCTCGCCGATCTCAATCTCGAGCGTACCAACTACGGTGAGTCCGGCTCGGCAGTGGTTCCGGGTGGCACGAACGGACTGCTCGTCGGAATTCTCGAAGAGAAGTTCGTGCGTCTCTTCCTGAATCCCGAGGTGTACTTCGACTACCTCCGGACCTGCGTACCGAACATCGCACTTCCGGCGAACCACACGGGGGGCTTTCAGTACGTGCCTGCCCGGCTCCCGTACAGCTATACGGAGCAAACGACGAATACCGCCAATACTCCTGCAGACCCGAATGCCAACGCCGCATGGCCGAAGCATGCGACGGGACCAGCCGGCATCACGTGCGCCGGCCAGGTCGACCGTCCCGGAGTCTAGCGATCGCAATAGGCTGTCTGCCCGGTCGACCGTGACCGGGCAGGCGGCACTCCACTTTCGATTGCTTCACATCGATCATTCCAGTCTTCAGGAGCTGTGTTCATGAACAACAAGATGTTGAGGCTCGCGGTTGTGGCCGTTGGCGTTGTGGCCGCTGCCGCTTGCACCAAGCATGACAGCAATTCGATCACCGGCAGTACCGACTACACGTCGGTGACGGTGGGATCCGATCCGACTTCGTTTACCGTTGCAGTTGGAGATTCAGCGGAATTCACGCCAACTGCGACCATCGAGCCACAGGGCGTTGCGATCGCGAATGCAACGGCCAACATGACGTTCAGCTTCTCGAATCCTGACGTCGCGGAGGTCAATGGCAGTGGTTTTGTGCAGGGCGATGCGGTGGGCACCACGACGCTCACGATCACCTACACGGACGTGAACCACAACTTTGCGACCTCGACGCTCGCCGTTCCCATTACGGTGACTGGCGCTCCATAGCGATTTCGCGGCACGATGATCAATGCGCCCGATCGGAGAAACCCGATCGGGCGCGTTGTTTTTCGTCGTGCATGCTCCGGAGCTCAATCCGGAATCACGCCCTCGGGCAGCACGTACGTCAGCGGATCGACGACCTTTCCGTTCACGTGGATCTCGTAGTGCACGTGCGGGCCCGTGGACAGTCCCGTGCTGCCGACGTTGGCAATGATCTGGCCGCGCTTCACGCGCTGTCCCGCGCGTACGAGCACCTTCGAGCAGTGCGCGTACTTGGTCACGATGCCATCGCCATGGTCGATCTCGAGCACGTTGCCGTAACCCGTCTCCCACATCACCCGCTGCACGACACCGCCCGCTGGGGCGACGATCGGGGCACCCATCGGCGCGCTCACGTCGATTCCCTCGTGCGGCCGCGCGTAGTGCAGGATGGGATGGAAGCGTGAAAGACTGAAATTGCTCGACAGCCATCCCGCCGTGGGCATGATCGACGGAATCCGCGCCATCCGCTCCGTGTTGTGCGCGAGCGTTCCCGACACCTCGGCGAAGCTCGCCGCGAGCGAGTTGGCGCGCTTGATCATCCCATCGATATCGGACGTCGTGCCGACGGTCATTTCGCTCACGTGACCGATGGTGAGGACGGCGCCCGTGCTGTCGCGGTGCTGCAGCGCCGAGTCGCTCTCCAGCCCAGCGAGCAGGCGAATCTGCTGATCGCGGCGCGATATGGCGCGCAGCGTGTCATCGAGGCTGTCGAGGCGTGCCTGCATGATCGAGACGTTGCCGAGCAGGCCGTGATCGTCGCTGTGCCGCAGGCTGAGCGCGACGTGGCTGAGCGCGACGCCAACACCCATCGCCGCGACGAGTCCGAGGGCGCCCGCACAGATCGCGAGGCGTTTGACGAGTGTTTCGGAGAGCGAGAAACTGCGGGGAGAGGCCGAGCCGTGCGGTACGACGAGAAATGTCCAGCGGCGCTGAGGCGGCATACGGCTCTCCGAAAGGTACTGGCGACTCTACCACAAAAGACGGTCTCCGAGGGCCTTCGGTCACGCTCTCAACGTGTTCCTTCTCACGACCTTCCACTCTCCTGGAGCATGATGTCACCCTGACTCACGGTGCAACAATTCATACCGTCGCGGGCGCCTCCCGGGGAAAGAGTGGCGCACCTTTCGTCACCGCCCAGCCGCCCGGATCGAGCTGCTCCAGCGTTGCGAGACGCTGATCCGCCACGGCGCCCGGACCACCGAGCTGCTCCCACACGGCCTGCGCCTTGGCGGGCATGTACGGCGCGAGGAGCACCGTCTGAATCGCGAGCTTTCGTGCGAGCGTCGCCAGGGTTTCGTCGAGCGCGGACGCAGAGGAGGGATCGCGCGCGAGCTTCCATGGCGCCTGCAGCGTCACGTACTCGTTCGCGGCGCCGACGTTGCGAAAGACGGCGTCGAGTGCCCGGTGCAGCAGGTGCCCGTTCATTGCCTCCACGAAGTCGGCGATGTCTCGAGCATCCTCCGCGTACGCGTCGTTGCGCGCAAGGCGCGGCACCACGCCTTCCCGATACTTCTCGATCATCGCGATCGTGCGGCTCGCGAGATTGCCGTAGCCGTTGGCGAGATCCGATGTGTAGCGCTCCTCGAAGCGCTCCCACGAGAAGTTGCCGTCCGCGTCGAACGGAATCTCGCGCATCAGAAAATACCGGAAGGCATCCGGACCGAACTTGTCGATCGCCTCGCCGAGCTCGAGCTTCACTCCTGCGCTCTTGCTGAATCGCTCGCCGCCGAGATTGACGAAACCGTGCGCCCAGATCCGCTCGGGAAGCGCGAGCTCCGCCGCCTTCAACATCGCGGGCCAGATCACCGAGTGAAAACGCGTGATGTCCTTGCCGATCACGTGCAGCTGCGCGGGCCAATGCTGGCGCGGCTCCGCGCCCGGAAATCCCGTTGCGGTGAGATAGTTCGGCAGCGCGTCGAACCACACGTACGTCGTCTGCACCTCGCCGTCGCTCGTGGGACGAGGGAAGGGAACGCCCCACGCCAGCCGCGCACGGCTCGCCGAGACATCATCGAGCCCCTGGTCCAGAAGACTCAGAATCTCGTTGCGCCGTGACGCCGGCTGCAAGAACTCCGGATGCGCCTCGAAGTGCGCGCGAAGAAAATCGCGGTACTTGCTCAGCCGGAAGAACCAGTTGCGCTCCTCCACCCATTCGAGCACGCGCGTCGGATGCAGCACGCAACGGCCATCGATGATCTCGTCGCCCTGCTTGAACGATTCGCAGCCGACGCAGTAATAGCCCTCGTACGATTTCTCGTAGAAGTCGCCAGGGCTCTTTTCGAAGATGCGCTCGATCAGGGCATGCACGCCCTGCTTGTGTGCGGGTGCAGTCGTGCGAATGAACTGATCGTTCGAGATGCCGAGACGGCGCCACATCGCCTGAAAGATCTCCGCGACCTCGTCCACGAGCACCTGTGGAGCGAGACCGCGATCCGCCGCGGTCTGCGCCACCTTCTGGCCATGCTCGTCCATCCCGATGAGGAACCACACCCGTTCGCCGAGCATGCGGTGATATCGGGCGATGACATCCGCGCCGATCTTCTCGAATGCGTGGCCCAGATGGGGGTCGCCGTTGGCGTAGTCGATCGCGGTAGTGAGATAGTACTCGGTCACGCTATTCGCCTTCCGGCGCGGCGGGCGGACTCTCGCCGCCGGGTCGGCCGCGCCGGCCGCCGCGGCGACCGCGACGCCGGTGCGGCCGCCGATCCGTTGCTTCGGCCGCGGGTGTTTCGCCGGGAAGCGGCGTGAGCGTACGCTCTGCGCCTGCATTCGCGCTCGCGCTCGAACGCACCGGCGCCTCATCCTCGAGCACGGTTTCCGTTGTCGGCTCAGGCACCGGGGTCTCATCCTCGTGCTCCTCCACCACGCTCGCGCGCTGCTCGAGCTCATGCTTCAGCTCAGCGAGCGGCACCACGCGCGTGTCACCCTCGGGACCACGCAGCGTCACGCGATCGCCGAAGATGTCGTTCGCGAGCACCTTCTCCTCGCCCAGCGACGTGACGAGGATGCGCCCTTCCTTGGGGAATCGCTTGCGGCTCTGCACGTAATAGTCGTGCTCGTAGCGCAGGCAGCACATGAGCCGCCCGCACGCGCCGGAGATCTGACTCGGATTGAGCGAGAGATGCTGGTCCTTCGCCACCTGCAGATTCACGGGGCGCAGCTCGGGGAGCCACGACGCCGAGCAGTACTCGCGGCCGCAGCGGCCGATCCCGCCGAGCCGTTTCGCCTCATCGCGAACGCCGATCTGCTTTAGCTCGATGCGCGTGCGGAACGCCGCCGCCAGATCGCGCACGAGCGCGCGAAAGTCCACACGCTTCTCGGCCGTGAAGTACAGCGTCAGCTTCTTGCGATCCCACTGCCACTCGGCATCGGACACCTTCATCACGAGCGCATGCGCCTTCACGCGCTCCGACGCCTTGCGACGCGCGACCTCATCCTCATCGGTGAGCTCGCTGGCGCGGCGCTCATCTTCGGGGGTGGCTGCGCGAAGCACCTTGCGCTCGGGCGCGGCGGTGCCGCAGCCGTGCGCGCATCCGCCGCACCGCGTGGCCGCGCGCTCGCCGATCGCGTGCACGCGGCCGAAGTCCTCGCCGCGATCCACTTCCACGATCACGGGCGACGCCACGCGCGGAGGATCCTCGCCGTCCCAGAGGAAGAACTCCTTGCGCTTGCCCTTGAACGCGACCTCCACCAGATGCGGAGCCACGATCACTCCGTGAACTCGCCCATCGACAGGAATTTCTCCCTGCGCCGGCGCACGAGCTTCTCCGGACGGAAGCGGCGCAGCTCCTCGAGATTGCGAACGAGCGCTTCCTGCAGCGAGCGCGCCGAGGCCTCGTGGTTCACGTGTGCGCCGCCCACGGGCTCCGGCACGATCTCGTCGATCACGCCGAGCTCCATGAGCTCGGGCGCGGTGATACGCAGCGCTTTCGCGGCGCGCTCCTTCATCTCGTTGCTCTTACCGTCCTTCCAGAGAATCGCCGCGCATCCCTCGACGGTGATCACGGAATAGACCGCGTTCTCGAGCATGAGCACGCGATCCGCGACGCCGAGCGCGAGCGCGCCGCCGGATCCACCCTCGCCGATGATCGTCGCGACCACTGGAACCTCGAGTCGGCTCATCTCGAACAGATTGCGCGCGATCGCCTCGGACTGGCCGCGCTCCTCGGCGCCGAGCCCCGCCCATGCGCCCGGGGTGTCGATGAGCGTGATCACCGGCACGTGGTACTTCTCGGCGAGCTTCATCAGGCGCAGCGCCTTCCGGTAGCCCTCCGGATGCGGCATGCCGAAGTTGCGCTTGAGATTCTCCTTCGTGTCGCGGCCGCGCTGATGACCGATCACCATCACCGATTCGCCATCGAGTCGCGCCCATCCGCCCACGATGGCTGCGTCGTCGCGATAGAGACGATCGCCGTGCAGCTCGATGAAATCGGTGAAGGCGAGCTGCAGATAATCGAGCGTGAACGGCCGGCGCGCATTGCGCGCGACCTGCACGCGCTGCAGTGGCGTGAGGCTCGTGTACACGGTGCGCCGGAGCTCATCCAGCTTGCGCTCGAGCGGCACGATCTCGTCTTCCATGCTGAGCTGGCGCTTCTCCGCCGTGCGCCTCAGCTCATCGATCTGCTTCTCCAGCTCGACGATCGGTTTCTCGAACTCCATTATCGATGTGCTCATGCATCAGCTCCCGCGGACGAGTCTCACGCGCTCGGTGCCGAGCAGGGCGCGCAAATCGTGGAGCGCGGCATTGGTCACCGCGATCTTGAGTGAGCGCGACCGCAACCTCGCGCTGCTTCCGTTTCCATCATTCCATCTGAGCTCGATCGGCGCCGAGCCCGCGTGTGCGTCGACCATCTCACGGACGTCGTGCAGCACGTCTGCCGTGACCGGCGCGCCGGCGGCGAGCTCGATCGACACGGCAACGTTTCCAGTGGCGCGGAGCTCCGCGAACGGCGTGACCGACTCGACGATGAACGTTGGATTGTCCACCTCCTGATCGCGCTTGGAGTACCCGCCCTTTAAGAGTACGGGGACATCGGGCTTGATGCGATCTCCCAGGAGCGCCCATGCCTCCGGAAAGACGAGCACTTCTGAAGATCCGGAGAAATCCTCCACTGTCAACCGCGCGAACTCCGAACCGCTCCGTTTGCTGACCTGCCGCTTGATGGCAGTCACGACGACCCCAAGAAACATCGGGGTCTCGACCCAGCGGCCGAGCGACGACACGCTGTGCGTCGCAAAGATTTCTACCTCGGTGCGGAAGGGCTCGAGCGGGTGCCCGGAGATGTAGAAGCCGAGTATCTCCTTCTCCTTCGCGAGGCGCTCGCTGTCGCTCCAGGTCGAGATGTTGGGCAGCGATCGCGAGAGCTGCGGACGCGGCGCCTCGTCCGCATTGGCGAGGCCGAAGAGCGAGCCCTGTCCGCTCGCGGCCTCGTCCTGCTTGAGTCCAGCTTCCTGCAGCGCCGCATCGAGCGCAGAGAGAAACTGCGCGCGGTGACCGCCGAGCGAGTCCAGCGCGCCCGACGCGATCAGCGCTTCGAAGACGCGCTTGTTGCAGAGCCGGAGATCGACGCGCTCGCAGAGATCGAACAGTGACGTGAACGGCGCGTTCGCGCGCGCGGCGAGGATCGAGTCGATCGCGGCGTGGCCGACGTTGCGAATCGCGCCGAGGCCGAAGCGCACGCGCTTGTTTCCGATGACCGTGAACTTGTAGCCGGACTCGTTCACGTCCGGCGGCAGCACCTCGATTCCGAGCTCGCGCGCCTCGTTGATGTACTTGACCACCGAATCCGCATCGCCGATCTGCGACGACAGGAGCGCCGCCATGAACTCGGCCGGATAGTGCGTCTTGAGCCACGCCGTGTGGTACGAGAGGATCGAGTACGCGACCGAGTGCGACTTGTTGAAGCCGTAGCGACCGAACGTCTTGATCTGTCCGGCGATCTCGTGGATCACCGCCGGCGCGTGACCGCGGGCGATCGCCTTGCTCGAGAACTTCGTGAGCTCGGCCTCGATGAGCGCCGCATCCTTCTTTCCCACGGCCTTTCGGAGCACGTCGGCTTCGGCGAGCGAGATCCCGGCGAGCAGCTGCGCGATCCGCATCACCTGCTCCTGATACGTGATCACGCCGTACGTGGGGGCGAGCACGTCGGCGAGCTCCGGGAGCGGATACGTCACCGCTTCCTCGCCTCGCTTGCGCGCGATGTACACGCGATGCATGCCCGCGTCGAGCGGGCCCGGGCGCATGAGCGCGTTGGAGGCGACGAGATCGTCGAAGCGATCGCAGCGCATGCTCTTGAGCATGTCCGTGGCGAGCGCGGACTCGAACTGGAACACGCCGGCGGTGCGTCCCGCGCGGAGCTGCCGGTACGTCTCGGGATCGTCCAGCGGCAGCTCGTCGAGATTCGGACGCGCGCCGGAGGTCTGCTCGATGAGGCCGAGCGCGTCGTGGATGATCGTGAGCGTGGTCAGACCGAGGAAGTCCATCTTGAGCATCCCGGTCTTCTCGAGCGCGTTCATGTCGTACTGCGTGACGACGATGGACTCGTCGTCGCGCGAGCCGCCCGCGCCCTTGGAGCTCTGCGTGCACACGGGCACGTACTCGTCGAGCGGGCCTGGCGCTATCACGATGCCGGCGGCGTGCACACCCGCGTGACGCGAGAGTCCCTCGAGCGCGATCGCGTAGTCGAGCAGCTGGCGATAGCGCTGGTCGTTGCGATAGAGCTGCTTCACCTCGGCGATCTGCGAAGTCGCTTCCTTGACGGTGAGCGAGAAGTTCGGCTGGTTCGGGATCAGCTTCGCGAGCGAGTCGGTCTCGGCGGGGCTGAAGCCGAGCACGCGGCCGACGTCCTTGATCACGGCGCGCGATTTCATCGTGCCGAACGTGATGATCTGTCCCACCGATTCGCGGCCGTATTTCTGGCGCACGTACTCGATCACCTCGCCGCGGCGCTCGAAGCAGAAATCGACATCGATGTCGGGCATCGAAACGCGCTCGGGATTCAGAAAGCGCTCGAAGAGGAGATCGAACTCGAGCGGACAGACGTCGGTGATGCGGAGCGCGTACGCGACGAGCGAACCGGCCGCCGAGCCCCGCCCGGGGCCCACGGGAATGCCGCGATCGCGCGCCGCCTTGATGAAGTCGTAGGTGATCAGGAAGTAGCCGGCGTATCCGGTCTTCGTGATGACTCCGAGCTCGTAGTCGAGGCGCTCGCGCACGTTGTTCGGCAGCGGATCGCCGTAGCGCATGCGTGCGCCCTCCTCGGCCAGGCGCACGAGCAGCTCGTTCTCGGTCTCCACGCCGGATGGCAGCGGGAAGGAGGGAACGTGATACGTCTTCGAGAAGGAGACCGCGATCTCGTCTGCGATCTTGAGCGTGTTCTCGAGAACGTCGGGGCGGCCCGGAAAGCGCGCGGCGATCTCCGGCGCGCTCTTGAAGTACAGACCGTTGTCGTAGCGCATCCGATCGTGATCGCTGCGGTCCTTTCCCAGCCCGATGCAGAGCAGCACATCGTGCGCGTCGTGATCCGTATCGCGCAGAAAGTGCGCGTCGTTCGTCGCGATCACCGGGATGCCCGTCTCCGTGGAGAGAGCGAGAACGAGCGCATTGAGCTTCGACTGGATTCCGCCGGAATCGTGCGCCTGGACCTCGAGATAGTAGCGGTCCGGAAACGTGCTCGCGTACCAGTGCGCGACGCCCTTCGCTTCCTCGAGACGCCCCTCGAGCAGGTGAGTCGCGATCTCGCCGGCGATGCAGGCGGAGGAGACGATCAGCCCTTCCGAGTACTTCGCGAGAAGCTCGCGGTCCATTCGGGGCTTGGTGTAAAAGCCCTCCGTGTAGGCGAGCGAGGAAAGCTTTACGAGGTTCTTATAGCCGACCGCGTCTCGCGCGAGTAGTACGAGGTGGTAATACGGCTTGCCACCATTCCGGGGGCGAGAACGCTCGCGTCGATCTCCGGGGGAGACGTAGGCCTCCATGCCGATTATCGGCTTGATTCCTGCTTTCTTCGCCTTCTCCTGGAAGTCCCAGGCGCCGTGAAGGTTTCCGTGATCGGTGATTGCCAGGGCAGGCTGCTCGAGCTCCTGCGCGCGGCTGATCAGATCGCCAATGCGATTGGCACCGTCGAGCAGCGAATATTCGGAATGGCAATGGAGATGGACGAATGACATCAGGCGCCGAAAGGGGCAGAGCAACGCGTTCGCTCGGGAGCGCTCACGCGGGGCTCGAGGCGGAGATCTCGCGCCCGCAAAGGTACCGCGAGCATCTACCCCGAATATTATGCTGCCGGGGACATTCTGCCTATTGTTCCGGCAGGCGCTGGCCTAAAATTCGATAGGAACCTTCGGGAATCATCAGGAACCATCTTGGCGCTGTAGAATACCACTTGTTTCCGATTCGCCCGTGGGGAGAGACGCGCTCCCGGGCTCCTCTTTTCGTGAAGCCCATGCGCAAACTCCTGCCGTCGCTGGTGCTTGGAACCGGTATCGTAGTGTACCTGGCTGCCTGTAGCAGCGACTCGGGTCCGACGCAGCCCAATGGCACCTGTTCGGGCACGCCATTCACGGTCGCCGCGCTGACGGGTCGCGTCATTGCTGAAGCGGATCTCCCGTGCCTCTCGATTCCCGCCGACGGTGGCACCTACCTGGTCGTTCCGCAGTTCGCTACGGCAACGGTCGCGGTAAATCCCGTCGACTTCACACTCTCGGCGGGCGTGCCGGGAGCATCCGCCAATCGCATCGTGAGCGCGTCCCGACAGGCGCCTCCGTTCAGCGCGGGAGCCTCGCCGGATCTCTCGCAGATGCAGCGGAGCCTCGAGAGCGCGCTGCGCAGGCGCGAGCGCGAAGTGGCCGCCGCCGCGCGCAGCGGTGCGGGAACGGGACCGCTCGCGAGCAGGGTCCACACGGATGCAGCGCCGCCGCCGGTCGGCACGTCGGCATCGTTTCACGTGCTGTCGAGCTTCACGAATGGGTCGCAGTACACGACCGACACGGCGGTCCTCAAGTATTCCGGAACGCACCTGCTCATCTATGTGTCCAAGAACGCGCCGGCCGGCGGCTTCAGCGACGGGCAGCTCGCGGCTTTCGGCAACACCTTCGATCTCGATCTCTACACGATCGATGTCGCAACCTTCGGTCAGCCCACGGACATCGATGCGAACGGGCGCGTGATCGTGCTCCTGTCGCCGATCATCAACAAGCTCACCAAGGCGAGTGACTGCACGACACTGGGCTACATCGCCGGATTCTTCAACGCGGTCGATCTGCTGCCGGCGCAATATCCCGGCAAGTCGAACGGGGCAGAGATCTTCTATTCGCTCGTGCCCGATCCGAACGCCACGCTGAGCTGCACACACACGCTCGATGCGGTAGAGCAGCTCACGCCATCGACGTTCATCCACGAGTTCCAGCACATGATCTCGTTCGGGCAGCACGCGATCCTTCGCAACGGAAACGAAGAGGATCCGTGGCTCAACGAGGGACTGAGCCACATCGCCGAGGAGTTGGGCTCGCGCTACTACGAGAATCGCTTTCCGCCGCCAACGGGTCGCACGGATCCCGACCAGGCGTTCCCCGATTCTTCGCAGGGCTTCATCACGGGCGACCTGTACAACTCCTTCCATTACCTGCTCAACACCGCGAGCACGGACTCGTCGGACAAGGCGTCCGTGAGCAACTGGGGCGATGGTGACGGCACGCTCGTGCAGCGAGGGGCCGTCTGGCTATTCCTGCGCTGGCTCGGAGATCAGCAGGACAGTACCGTGTACGGCCGCCTCGATCAGACGGACCAGACAGGCGTTCCGAATCTCGAGACGGCATCCGGGCAACTCTTCCCGACACTGTTCGGCGAGTTCTCGCTCGCCCTCTACGTGGACAGTCTCCCGGGAATTCCGCGCTCGTCGATCCCGCCGGAGCTGCGCTTCACCTCGCGGAATCTGCGCGCGCTCTACGGCAAGCAGCACGAGCGCAACCCGTCGGTATTTTCGCAGGCGTTCCCGATCGAGGCGCTCGCCCTGCAGCCGGGCACTGCGCGGATGGAGTCGATGCACCCGGGCACGATGGACTTCTTCGTGTTGACCGCGCCCTCGAGTGGCTCTCCTCTCGGCCTCTCCTTCGCTCCGGCCACCGGCACCTTCGCCGGATCGCTGGGCGCGCAGGTGAGCGTCTTCCACTGTCCGAGCGCGGCGGCATGTCCGCTGTCCATACCGAATAATTGAGCAGGCGCTGACGCGATCCGGCTTCACGAACGCATCGATACCGCAATATGAAGGCAGGACGCATCGTACGGAGGACGGTGGGGGTTTTGGTCCTCGCCGTCCTCGTTTTTTTTGCGCTCGTTCCTACCGGACGCTATCTCATCCGCGCCGGATGGGCGGAGGCGCGCATCCTGGTGCGCGCGCGGCCGATCGCGGACGTCGTGCGAGACTCGACCACCGATGCCGCAACGCGGAGGAAGCTCGAGCTGGTGCTCGATGCGCGCGCCTTCGCCCGGGATTCCGTGAAGCTCAACGCAAAACGTGGATTCACCACGTACAGCCACATCGATCATGACACACTGGTGGTGGTGCTGTCGGCCGCCTACCGTGACCGGCTGCGCTACAAGACGTGGTGGTTTCCCATCGTGGGAAGCGTGCCGTACAAGGGCTACTTCGACGTGCACGATGCGAAGAGAGCCGCTGCGGAGCTGTCGCGCGACGGGTTCGACGCGTATCTGCGCCCCGCCTCCGCGTTCAGCACGCTTGGCTATCTCGAAGATCCCGTGCTCTCGACGACGATCGATGAGGACAGCGTCGAGCTCGTGAACACGGTGATTCACGAGCTCACGCACAACACGTTCTATGCGGGAGGACAGGCGGTGTTCAACGAATCATTCGCGAACTTCGTCGGCACGCACGGCGCCGAATGGTTCTACGCGGCGCGCGGGGACAGCGCGCGAGTCGCCTTGGCACGTGAGGACTGGACGCGCCAGAAAACGCTCGGTCGCTTCTGGAGCACAGTGTACAACAGCGTGGACTCCGCGTTCAAGGCGCATCCGGCGAGCAAGGAGGAGCGGCTCCGCGCGAGGGAGGTCGTGTTCGCCGGCGCGCGCGAACGATTCGCACGCGAGATCGAGCCGTCGCTTCCCGGCTATGATCCGGACAAGCCGGTCGCGCTCCATCTCGACAACGCGGCGCTCATGTCGCGCCGGATCTATCGCACGGGGCTGGACGACTTCGACGCGATCTACGCGCGGGAGGGCG
>DASXQD010000343.1:0-9199 GCA_036493195.1 Gemmatimonadaceae bacterium
TTCAGAGAAAAATCGCATGAATCGGCACGAGTGAGTCGAAAGTGAATGAACGAAGTGCCCGGCTCGCTCGTTCAGGGGCAAGGAGCACCGCCCATCCCACGTGGCACGAAGGATACTGTAAGGATACCCGTTCCGCCGGATTTGGTTGTCCCGCCCCTGATTGTCGCTTGTTTCCCTTCCCCGATGAGCCTCAGGCCGCCCATGAACAGCTATTCCGCCTCGACCGAAAAGAGACTCGACCTCGCGCTGCTCGTGCTCCGGCTGGTGCTGGGTGCCGTGTTCATCACGCATGGGTATGGGAAGCTTTTCGGGATGGGCGTTTCGGGCGTCACCGGATTCTTCACGAGTATCGGCGTGCCGGCTCCAGGAGTATTTGCACCGTTCATTTCCGTGCTGGAGTTCGCCGGCGGAATAGCACTCGCACTCGGCGCGCTCACGCGTGTGATCGCTTTTCTTCTCGCCTGCGACATGCTGGGAGCGATTCTCCTCGTGCACATTCACAATGGTTACGCCGCGCCGAAGGGCGTGGAAGCAGTGCTCGGCAACTTCGGCATGGCCGTGGCCCTCGCGCTCCTGGGCGCCGGCGCATACTCGATCGACGCGCTGCTGTCGCGTCGGAGCTCGATCGCACCATGAAGCTCGTTCTCTTTGGCGCGGGCGGTCAGGTCGCGCAGCGCATCGCGCGCGAGGCCCTGGATCGGGGCCACGAAGTGGTCGGCGTGGCGCGCAGTGCGGCGTCCGTGCGATCCGACAACGAGCGCATGATCATCGTAGAAGGGGATGCCACCAACTCCTCGAGCATTGCGAAGATCTCCGAAGGGTCGGACGTCATCATCAATGCACTGTCTCCGCGTCCGAGTCCGAGCGGCCGCCCCGCGACATCGCTCGCGACCGCGGCGCGCGCCTTGATCGAAGGGGCCACGCGTGCGCACGTGCCGAGGCTCATCGTGGTGGGTGGCGCGGGGAGCCTCGAAGTCGCGCCGGGCGTGCGGCTCGTCGATGCTCCAGGATTTCCGGAGGAATACAAGTCCGAATCGCTCAACCAGGCGGACGCACTCGAGGTCTATCGCACCTCCGCCGGCAATCTCGACTGGACGTACATCAGCCCCGCGGCGGAGATCGGGCCGGGCACTCGCACGGGTCACTATCGAACGGGTGACGACGCGTTGCTCGTGGACGCAAAGGGAAAGAGCTTCATCTCCTATGAGGATTACGCGAAGGCGATTCTCGACGAGATCGAGCGCCCCATGCACCCGCGTGCGCGAATGGCCGTGGCGTACTGATGACCCCTCGCGACTTTGCGTACACCAAGGCGCCTGCCGGACACCGGCTGCATGGCGATGCGACGCTTGGCGCTGTGCACTTGCAGGTGGCCGATCTCGCACGCTCGGTCGCGTACTATGAGAAGGTGATCGGATTTCGCACGCTCGCGTCCAGCGCCGCGACCGTCACCCTCGGCGCTCGCGACGACGCCACTCCGCTCGTCGTGCTCCACCATCGCGAGGGGGCCGCACCCGTGCCGACGCGCGGCCGACTCGGACTTTACCACTTCGCGATTCTCCTTCCGAATCGCGAGGCGCTCGGACGCTTCATCGCGCACCTGGCCGCGATCGGCGCGTACGCGGGAATGTCCGACCATCTCGTGAGCGAAGCGGTGTATCTCACCGATCCGGATGGCCTCGGGATCGAGGTGTATGCCGACCGGCCGCGCGAGTCGTGGCGAATTGCCAACAACAAGCTCGAGATGGCGACGCTCACGTTGAATGCGGCGGACTTGGTGCGCGCGAGCCGGGGCATCGCGTGGGACGGGATGCCGGCCGGTACTCGCATCGGCCACGTGCATCTCTTCGTGAGCGATCTCGCAGCGGCCGAGCGCTTCTATCACGAGGGGCTTGGCCTGGACAAGGTGCTGCTCGAGTTTCCCGGCGCGCTGTTCATGTCGGCCGGCGGCTACCATCACCATCTCGGAACGAACACGTGGGCAGCGGGCGCGCCCCGCGCGGAGCCGGATGATGCGCGCATGCTGGAGTGGAGCGTGATGCTGCCGTCGGCAGCCGATGTGGAGGAGACCGCGCGCGCGCTCGAGCATGCGGGGGCGACGATCTCCCGCACGGATGGCGACGTGATCGCCGCCGATCCGTGGGGGACTATAGTGCGCGTTACTGCTGCGCCGAGCCGACCAGCACCGGCTGATCGCGATAGAGCGCGGGGAGCAGCTTCTTGAAGTTCGAGACCTTGGGCGCGTCGTTGTAGGCGATGTAGCCGTCGTCGGGATGCAGCGTCGCATAGTCCTGATGGTAGCCCTCGGCGTTGTAGAACGCCTGCGCCGGCTTGATCTCGGTCACGATCTTGTTCTGGTATACCTTGGCCTTGGTCAGCTGGTCGATGTAGGCCTTGGCCGCTTGCTGCTGTTCCGGCGTGGTGTACCAAATGACCGACCGATACTGCGTACCGTGGTCGGGGCCTTGGTAGTTGAGCTCGGTAGGATCCGTGGCGACCGAGAAGAAAACGCGAAGCAGATCGGCGTACGACACCTGCGCCGGATCGAAGGTGATGCGCACGGACTCGGCATGGCCCGTCGTCCCGGTGCTCACCTGCTCGTACGTGGGATTCTTGAGCGAGCCGCCAGTGTACCCCGACACGGCGCTCTTGACACCCTTCATGTGCTGGAAAACAGCCTGAACGCCCCAGAAACAGCCGCCTGAGAAGATCGCGACCTCCTCGCCGGCGGCTGGAGCGAGCCCGCCGCCATTGCTCGCAACGGGCAGCGCCATGGCTGCGACTGGTCTGTGGCCGGCGAGCATCGCCAGGGCCGCGAGCGCCACGCCCACAACGGTGATGCCCCGCAAAACTGATCGAATCATGTGGTCTCCCGTGTATCGTGCCTTTCACTGACTAACCCGGCTTTGTACCCCGAAGTTTCAACTTCCGCTCGGGTAGGTCCGGAGTGCCGCCTTCACTTGCGCCGCGGTCACCGCCGGCAGGCGCCGCTCGAGATCAGCATGGTGCTGTCGAGAGATGCGTTCGCGACCAATGCGGGTCAACGCGTCTTGTGTGAGCGTCATGGCGAAGTGTGTGAAGACGCATCTAACTTAGGCCGCATGGCCGAGCGCACGATGACCACCACTCGCATGGAAGCGTTCAGCGACGGCGTGATTGCGATCCTGATCACGATCATGGTGCTTGAGCTGCACGCGCCAAGCGACGTCACGCCGCAGGCGCTCCGTCCCATCCTGCCGATCTTTCTCGCCTACGTCCTGAGCTTCGTCTTTCTCGGCATTTACTGGGCGAACCACCATCACATGCTCCAGCTCGCGGAGCGCGTGAACGGCGGCATCCTGTGGGCGAATCTGCATCTGCTCTTCTGGCTTTCGCTCATCCCGTTCGTCACCGCGTGGATGGGCGAGCATCATCAGGCGTCCACGCCCACGGCGCTCTACGGTATGGTGCTGCTCTTCTCTGGCGCCGCGTACACGATCCTGCAGCGCGCGCTCATTCGCGAGCAGGGCCCAGGGTCGCTGCTCGCGGCCGCCGTCGGGCGCGACACCAAGGGACTGGCGTCCGTCGCGATATACCTCGTCGCAATCGTGTTCGCGTTCTACCACCCTGCCATTTCACAATTGCTGTACTTCGGCGTTGTCCTGATGTGGCTCGTGCCCGATCGTCGCATCGAGAATGCCCTTCGCCGCGCGTGAGCTGATCGAGCGGCTGCAGCATCTCCGCGTTCGCGCGAACGCGCTGGCGCCGCCGCTCGCCCTGGCAACGGGATGCGTACGACTCCCATATTCCGTGCATACTCGCTGGAGTCAGCCGCGTGCCAGATGATCATTCACCGCTCGACCGTTTCGTGCGCGCGGCGCTCGAGAAGGGACAGGATCGCATTGCGATCGCCTCCGCGCTCGATCGGGCCGGATGGCCGCACGAGGAAGTCTCGAGCGCACTCGCCGCCTATGCCGACATCCCGTTCCCGGTCGCGGTTCCACTTCCTCGTGCCTCGCTCTCCGCGCGCGAGATGTTTCTCTACCTCGTGCTGTTCACCGCGCTCTACATCAGCGTCTGGAATTTCGGATCGCTCCTGTTCGAGCTCATCGATCGAGCGTTTCCCGATGTTACGCAGCGCCGATACGGAGGATATAGCACCGAGAGCATTCGCTGGGCGGTGTCGGCGCTGATCGTCGCCTTCCCCGTCTTCCTCTGGACGAGCAGGTACATCGGCAGGCGACTCGCCGCGAATCCCGCCGGCAGACTCTCACCTGCGCGTCGCTGGTGCACCTACATCACGCTGTTCATCGCGGTGGCCGTGCTCATCGGCGACGGAACCACGCTCATCTACAACCTTCTGGGAGGCGAGCTCACCGTTCGCTTCGTCCTGAAGGCGCTCGTGGTCGCAGGAATTGCCGCATCGGCCCTGCTCTACTATCTCCGCGACCTCCGCCACGAAGAGAGAACATCGTTGTGATTCGTTCGGGAGTGTCGCGCGCGGGAGTTGCGGCGACGAGCGCAGCGGTGCTCGCGATCATCGCCGGCCTCATTACCCTCGGAACGCCCTCGCATGCGCGCGAGCATCGGCTGGACGAGCTTCGCATTGAAGACCTTGCTCGTCTCTCCGCCGCTGTCGACGCGTACTGGACGAAGCAAGCAGCTCTGCCGGCCACGCTCGATTCGCTCGTCTCACAACGCGAGCTCGACCGCGTGCCCGCCGATCCGAAAACGGATTCACCCTACACATACTTGCCAAGCGGCGAGCGATCATATCGACTTTGTGCAACGTTCGCACAGCCCCTGGATTCAGCCTCGACCGGACGCTATGGGGACGGCATCGACGTCGGAAAGCGCTCCTGGCGACATGGTGCGGGCGAAGGCTGTTTCGATCTCACGGTGCCACTCAAGCCAACGAAGTAGTCATCGATCGTCTCACGATCCCACAACCAAGGTACACATCATGGTCACACTCGCGCTGTACGTCACCATGGAGCCAAAGCCCGGCAAGGAGGCGGAAGTCGAGGCATTCCTGAAGAGCGCTCAGCCGCTCGTCGATGCGGAACCAGGCACCATTGCATGGTTCGCGATTCGCGCGGCGCCGAACAAGTTCGCGATCTTCGATGTCTTCGAGAACGAAGCAGGACGTCAGGCTCATCTCACGGGCAAGGTTGCCGCAGCGCTCTTCGCCAAGGCGCCCGACCTTTTCGCCTCTGCTCCCGTGGTACACAAACCGGACCTCCTGGCCACGAAGCTGCCGAACGGCTGATGCCGATGTCCACGCGCCGCTCCGCTCTCGTTCTCGCGCTGTCGCTCGCCGTGCCACTCGGCGCATCCCGTGCGCTCGCGCAGGGCGCATCGGACGGCGAGTGGACGATGCCATCGAAGGACTATTCGGCATCGCGCTTCAGCGGGCTCGCGCAGATCACTCCGGCCACCGTGAAGAGTCTCCACCCCGTGTGGACCTTCTCCACGGGCACGCTCGGCGGACATGAGGGACAGCCGCTCGTCGTGAACAACACGATGTACGTGGTCACGCCGTATCCGAACGTGCTCTATGCGTTCGATCTCACGAAGGACGGCTATCCGCTCAAATGGAAATATCGTCCTCCGGTCGATCCCAACGCACTCGGCATCGCGTGCTGTGATGCGGTGAATCGCGGCGCCGTGTACGCGAATGGCAAGATCGTCTACAACCTGCTCGACGGGCACACGGTTGCGATCGATGCGGTCACGGGCAAGGAGCTGTGGAACACGAAGATCGCTGATCTCGCGCAGGGCGAGACCACGCCGATGGCGCCGTTCGTCGTCAAGAATCGCGTGCTCGTAGGAGCATCGGGCGGCGAGTTCGGAATACTCGGCTGGGTGAAAGGCCTCGACCTCGCCACGGGAAAGATCGCGTGGACGGCAACGAATATCGGTCCCGACAGCCTCGTGCTCGCGAAGTCCGGCACGTTCAAGGCGTTCTACGACAAGGGCGCACAGCTCGGGCAGACAACGTGGCCCGCCGATACGTGGAAGCACGGCGGCGCACCCGTGTGGGGATGGATGTCGTACGACCCCGAGCTCGATCTCGTGTACTATGGTGTGGGCAACCCAGGCCCCTACAACGCCGACCAGCGCATGGGCGACAACAAGTGGACCGCGAGCGTGCTCGCGCGGCATCCCGGGGACGGGTCGCTCGTGTGGGCGTATCAGTTCACTCCTCACGACAGCTGGGACTTCGATGCGGCGGCCGAGATGGTGCTCGTCGACCTCACGGTGAAGGGAAAAATGCGCAAGGCGCTCGTGCACTTCGACAAGAACGGCTTCGCGTACACGATGGATCGCGCCACAGGCGAGGTGATTCTCGCCGAGCCGTACGTGCACGTGAACTGGGCATCCAAAATCGATCTGGCCACCGGCCGTCCGGTGCTCAATGACGCGAAGGCGACGGGCGCATCGAAGGGAAACGTGAAGGACATCTGTCCGACGCTCGAGGGCGGCAAGAGTCCGGCGTCACCGGTTGCGTACTCTCCGGTCACGAAGCTGTTCTACGCGTCGACGAACAGCATGTGCATGGACTACGCGGCCGTGCAGACGGCGCATCTCGCGGGTACTCCGTTCATGGGGATCAACAGCCCGTATCACGCGGGCAGCGATCCGAACATGGGTGCGTTCATCGCGTGGGATGCGAGTACGGGCAAGCGCGCGTGGGAGATCAAGGAAAAATTTCCGGTGTGGAGCGGCAGTCTCGCGACGCGCGGCAACGTGGTGTTCTACGGAACGCTCGACGGCTGGTTCAAGGCCGCGAACGCTACCACCGGTGCGGTGCTCTGGCGATTCAAGGTCGGATCGGGAGTGGTCGGCGACCCGATCACCTTCACCGGTGCGGACGGTAAACAGTACGTCGCGATCTACGCCGGCATTGGCGGCGACTGGCTCCTCCTGTCGGGCGACTACAAGTCCGACGATCCCGCGGACATACGCGATCCTGCGGACTTCGCCCGCGATCTCGCCAGGCACACGAGCCAGGGCGGCATCGTGTGGATCTTTGCGCTCTAGAGGAGCCAACATCCAATGACACGATCCTCCTCTCGAGTGCTCGTCGCACTGCTGTTCCTCGCCGTGATCGTGGGCGGATGTCGCGAACAGAGTGCCGCTCCGGCTGCAGCCGCAAAGTCGAACGACTCGGAGAATGCGCTGGTGATCTCGCGGCATGACGATCGCGTGTTCGCGGGCGGACTCATGCCGCCGGCGGAGCGCGTCGTCAACACGGAGGCGCACAACGCGAAAGCGGCGGAAGAAGGAGCGACGCTCTTCACGAGCATGAATTGCGACGGATGTCACGGAGGCGGTGCGGTGGGCGCGGTTGGGCCAAGCCTCACCGACGGACGCTGGAGATACGGCGGTGCCGACGCGGATATCTATCGCTCGATCGCAGAAGGACGGCCGAAAGGAATGCCATCGTTCGGCGGAGCGTTGCAGCCCGCGATGATCTGGCGGCTCGTCGCGTACATCAAATCACTCCCCGCGCCAAAGGACGCGCCGACGGAATCATGGTAGCCCGAGCGCTGCTCGCGAGGCCGCTCGAACAATCTCCACCGTCCGACTCCGGTCTCCGCGCATGATGCTCGTGCTCGCATTTGCAGCAGGTGTGCTCTCAGGCGCGATGATTTTCTGGCTCGCCGCTCGCCTGAGAGATCGCGACACGGCATCGCTCGCGCAGGAGCTGGTGCGCCAGGCCGACGCCGCGAAGACCAAGGAGGTCGAGCTCCTCACGAGCAACATGCGCGATTCGGTGAAGGCGCTCACGTCCGATCTCATCATGGGAGGCGTGAAGCAGCTCAGCGACGCCGCGCGCGACTCACTCTCGAAATACACATCCGACAATCAGAGCGCGCTCGAGTCGAAGAAAGCGCTGATCGATCAGTCGCTCGAGTCGATGAATGTGAAGCTCGAGAAGGTGGGCACACTCGTGCGGGAGCTCGAGAGCGTGCGCGCCGAGAAGTATGGAGAGCTATCCAAGCAGCTCGTGACCGCGTCGGCCGCGACGGCGAAGTTGAGCGATGCAGCCGATCAGCTGCGAGGCATCCTCTCGAATCCAACCGCGCGCGGCCAGTGGGGCGAGCGGCTGGCCGAGGATGTGTTGCGTGCGGCGGGACTCGTGGAAGGGATCAATTACGGCAAGCAGGTGACGATGGCATCCGGCTGCCGTCCGGACTTCACCTTCAAGCTGCCGAATGGTCTGATCCTCAACATGGATGTGAAGTTCCCGCTCGATAACTATCTCAGATCGTTCGAGTCCGTGAGCGAGAGCGATCGCAAGGCATGCACCGAGCTGTTCAAGCGCGACGTTCAGAAGACGGTCAAGCAGGTGCACGAGCGCGGCTACATCGATGTGGCCGAACGGACGGTGGACTACGCGATCCTGTTCGTGCCGAACGAGCGTGTGCTCAGCTTCCTCAACGAGTGCGATGCAACCGCGATCGATGGGGCGCTCAGGAACGGCGTCGTGATCTGCTCGCCGTTCACGCTCTACGCGGTGCTCGTGGTGGTGCGGCAGGCGATGGACAATTTCACGTTCGCGCAGACCACGTCGGAGGTGCTCGAGCTCCACGGTGTGTTCAATCGCGAGTGGAAAAAGTTCAAGGGCTCGTTCGATGGTATCAAGGAGAGCATCGATGAGCTGCAGGAAGCATTCGATGCGCTTGCGAGCACACGTCGCAGAAAGCTCGATGGCGTGCTGGACAAGATCGAGGAGCTGCGCGGACCGGAGCGCAGTGCGACGACGGAGCTACGGTCGGGCGAAGATGTGCCGCTGCATTAGCGCCCGCTGAATGTACGCTTTTTGCAACCGACCGAATACGTCTTTCAAGGGATTTGCCAATGAGCCGCAGCAAGAACAGTCACCCGTCGTCACCCTCCTCGCTCCACGGCCCCAAAACCCAATCCGCCAAAGCACACGAGATGAGAACACATACCGAACAGGACGGCCCTCGCGCTGCCGGCCCGCGCGAAGTCCCCGACAACGAGATCGCTGACGTTCACACCAGGGAGATCAAGGGCGAGCTCTCCACGGGAAAGCACAGGCTCGTTGAAAACCGCGTCCAGCACGACGAAGCGGACAAGAACAGCGACAAGAACCGCCTGTCGGCAGATTCGAAGCGCCACAAGCATGGCAATCCGCACGGCAAGCTGAATGGCGGACAGACTCCCCGCTAACCCCTCCACCGCGTCA
>DASXQD010000344.1:0-2393 GCA_036493195.1 Gemmatimonadaceae bacterium
CACGAGCTCCTGCGTCCAACGTCGATCGCGTGCGTCGAGCGGGCCCACCCGCGCTTCGAAGACCGCATCGAGCAGCTTGCCGCCACGAAGATCGGCGCAGAGATCGGCCGCGATGCGCCGCGAGTCGGTGACTCCGGCGGCCGGACGAACGAGTGTCGGCGGTCGGTCCGTCATTCCAGCATCCCCACCGATGGCGACGAAGGCACCGCCACCTCGCGACGCGGCATGCGGCCGGCGAGATGGGCCTGGCGTCCTGCGTCCACCGCGAGACGCATCGCGTGCGCCATGCGAACCGGATCATCGGCAGCGGCGAGCGCGGTGTTCATGAGAATGCCGTCGACGCCCTGCTCCATCGTGATGCACGCATCGCTCGCGGTGCCCACGCCGGCGTCTACGATCACGGGCACCGACAGGCGATGCTTGATCGTGCGAATCGAGTACGGATTGAGGAGTCCGAGTCCGGATCCAATCGGCGACGCGAGCGGCATGACCGCTGCGGCGCCCGCGTCTTCGAGGCGCAGCGCGGTGATGAGATCATCGTTCGTGTAGGCGAGCACGACGAAGCCCTCGCCAACGAGCGTGCGCGTGGCCTCGAGGAGCGCCGTGGTGTCGGGGAGCAGCGTATCCTGGTCGCCGATGACTTCGAGCTTCACCCACTCGTTGAATCCGGCCGCGCGCGCAAGGCGCGCATACCGCACGGCATCCGAGGCGCTGTAGCAGCCGGCGGTGTTGGAGAGCAGGAAGTAGCGTGAGGGATCGATGTGCGGCAGCACGCCATCATCCCTGCTGCGATTCAGGTCGACGCGGCGCACCGCGACCGTCACCACCTCGGCGCCGGACGCGTCGAGTGCGCGCACCATCTCATCCGGCGAGCGATACTTTCCCGTTCCGACCATGAGGCGCGACCGCAGCGTGCGCCCCGCGATCACGAACAGGTTATCCGTTCCGCCGGCGATCATTGTCGACTCGGTCATCCGCCACCTACGAAATGCACGATCTCCACCGAGTCGCCCGTCGCGAGCACCATCGAGTCCAGCTGTGACCGGTCGCGAACGATCTCGCGATTGTGCTCGACCACCACGGTATTCGCGTTCACCGAGAGCTCGCGAAGCAAGTCTCCCAGAGTGCTGCCGGCCGCAACCGTACGCTCCTCGCCGTTCACGACGGGGACCACTCCATCACGACTGACCGCGCGCTGCTGCTCCATCTCCATCATAGTGAGAAAGATAGTCGGTGGCGGCGGCTTCCGCAGACGGCGCACCCCAGATTCCGCTGATCGAGGCAACCCCGTACGCTCCGGCGTCACGGAGTGCGCCAACGAACTCCGGTCGAACGCCGCCGATCGCGATGCAGGGGAGGGTAGTACTGCGAATCACGTCCGACACGAGCGATACCCCTCGACCCGGCATCCCCGGGTGCGATCCCGTCGAAAAGACGTGTCCGGCGACGACCCAGTTCGCTCCATCGCGCTCCGCTGCCTCCGCCTCGGCCGCACTGTGGATGCTCGCGCCGATCGGCAGCTCGCGTGCGACGATTCGCGCATCAGCGACCGTGAGCGAGCGAGAGGTGAGCTGCGCCGCGCGCGTTTGTGCGGCGAGGGCAATGTCGAGCCGCTCGTTCAGCACGAGCCAGCACTCGGTGCTCTCCTGCGCATCGCCGAGTGCGAGCGCGATGGCGTAGATCTGTGCAGTGGTGAGATAGCGGGCGCGCAGATGCACCGCGCCGCGCGGCCCGAGCGCACGCATGACTCCACGCGCGCGGGACGTGAATTCCGGATGCGCGAGGATCAGGTCATCGGTAACTGCGTGGATGCGCGGGATGTCGCGAGGCACTGAGCGTGATAATCTAGCAGAGGACTGGCGCGCAGGGCTCGGTTAACGGCTGATTTCCGTTGGTCGGCTCAAAGGATCGACACAATAGCTGCGGCGGGAGCGAGACGCGTCATCGCGAGGTGGAGTGCGACGCTCTTAGCAAAAAAGCTACTGACCGTTTGTGTCCGTTTGTGTCCGTCTACGTCGTATCACCCAATTTTTTTTCTGTGCGACTTGCGCGCCCCTCGCCGCGTGCCGCAACAGTCGTCAGGGACTGGCAAAGGCAACTGTGAAGAACGACACAAACGGACACAAACGGACACAGACGGAGAAAGCAATAAGCTCAAGAATGCTAGCCGCCGAATCGCGCTCCCACATCGATGCCGCGGCCGCGCATCCACTCCTCGGGATCGACACGTGTGCGACCGGCCGGTTGCGCGCACGTGACCAGCACCGTCCCCATGCCGCACGCGACGAGCATCCCATGCGAGTCGATGGTAATGACGCTGCCCGCCGGGTTCGTCCCATGATCGGCTTCCGTCGCCGTCGCGGCGCCGAACAGCTTGATCTCGCCGCCGCGAT
>DASXQD010000345.1:0-4322 GCA_036493195.1 Gemmatimonadaceae bacterium
CTGATCAATCGAAAGATGATCGAGCGCGTTCGCCCACTGGACTGATAATGGCGCAACTGGATCGCTTTTTCGCCGCTCTCGTCTCGCATCGTGCGAGCGCCCTCATGCTCGGCTCGGACGTTCCGGCGCAGCTGGACATGCAAGGTACGCCGCGTGCGATCACGAAGACGGCGTTCAGTGAGCCGCAGCTGCTCGCGCTGCTGCAGGAGCTGGCGCCGGCGAACGCCCGCATGTCGCTCGACGCCGGAGCCGCGACGACGTTTTCCTACCTGTCCGAGGACGGTTCCTTCGACATCCAGGTGGCGCCGCGGGCTGCGGGTTTGCGGGCAGTCGTGCGCGTGCAGGGGGCTGCCGGGAAGTCCGCCGAAGAGACAGCGCCGTCGAGCGCGAATGGCACGCACGGCGAGACGCAGAATGGTGGGGTGCCGCGTCCAGCAGCGGCCGTACGCGTGGAGGAGTCGCACGACGAGGCGGGCGCGCCGGGGATGAGTCCGGAGCGCGACCGAATCGAGGAGCTGCTGCGGATGATGGTCCAGCGCGGATCCTCCGACTTGCACCTGCGCGTGGGCGAGCCGCCGATCGTTCGTGTCGATGGAGAGATGGCGCGCATTCCCGATACGGCGGTGCTGCAGCCGCGGGAGCTCGAGGCGCTCGTCAAGTCGATCATGCCCGAGCGCAATCGCAGTGAGTTCGAGAGCTCGAGCGACACGGACTTCGCACACGACATTCCCGGCACGGGTCGCTTCCGCTGCAACGTCATGCGCGAGCACAAGGGATGCGGGGCTGTGTTCCGCATCATCCCCGCGAAAGTGGTGAGCGTCGAGCAGCTCGGCATCACCGACGAGGTGCAGAAGCTCTGCTATCTCACGCGTGGCCTCGTGCTCGTGACCGGTCCCACAGGATCCGGAAAGTCGACGACGCTCTGCTCGCTCATCGACCTCATCAACCGCAAGCGCAGCGAGCACGTGATCACGATCGAGGATCCAATCGAGTTCGTGCACGAGAACAAGCGGTGCATCATCACGCAGCGTCAGGTGGGCGTACACACGGGCTCCTTCAAGACCGCGCTTCGCGCCGCGCTCCGTGAGGATCCCGACATCGTGCTCGTGGGCGAGCTGCGCGATCTGGAGACGGTTTCCATCGCGATCGAGACGGCTGAAACGGGACATCTCGTGTTCGCGACGCTGCACACGACATCCGCGGCGGGTACGATCGACCGCCTCATCGATCAGTTCCCACCCGACCGGCAGGAACAGGTGCGCGCGATGTTGTCGGAGTCGCTGCGCGGCGTGATCTCGCAGACGCTCTGCAAGAAGATCGGCGGAGGCCGCGTCGCGGCGCGCGAGGTGCTGCTCACGATTCCATCGATCGCGAATCTCATTCGTGAAGGAAAAACGTTCCAGATCGCGTCGGTGATTCAGACGTCGAAGCGGTTGGGCATGGTCACGCTGAACGATGCGCTGATCGACCTCGTGGATGCAGGGCAGGTCGAGCCGAAGGAAGCGTACATGAAGGCGAACGACAAGCAGGGCTTCGCGCACATGCTGCGGAATCGCAACCTGGAAGTGAGCTTCCTCGAGCCGGTAGCGGAGCCACCCGCGGCTGCCGCGCCATCCGGAAAACCGGAGCTTGCAGGGAAGGCAAAGGTTGGCGCGCGCTAGACGTCGTCGGTACGTCATCGGCACGCCGCTGGAGTAGCCTCGAATAGCCGTTTCCCGCTATATTTAACGGCTATGGAAATTCGCAACGTCGCCATCATCGCGCACGTCGATCACGGCAAGACCACGCTCGTGGACAAGATGCTCCGCCAGTCGGGCTCGTTCCGCGAGAATCAGGTGGTGCAGGAGCGCGTGATGGACTCGAATCCGCTCGAGCGCGAGCGCGGGATCACCATCCTCGCCAAGAACACGTCCATTCGCTGGAAGGGCGTGAAGATCAACGTCGTCGATACGCCGGGACACTCGGATTTCGGGGGCGAGGTCGAGCGCATTCTGCGCATGGTGGATGGCGTGCTCCTCGTGGTGGATGCGTTCGACGGTCCGATGCCGCAGACGCGCTTCGTGCTGCGCAAGGCGCTCGCGCTCGGCCGCACCCCGCTCATCGTCATCAACAAGATCGATCGCCCGGGCGCGGACCCGCTTCGCGTGCACGATGAGGTGCTCGATCTGTTCATCGAGCTCGAGGCGACCGAAGCGCAGCTCGAGGCGCCGGTGGTCTACGCATCCGCGCGCAACGGCACGTCGACGATGGATCTCGACGCGCCACTCGGCGATCTCACAACGCTCTTCGACGCGATCGTCGAGCACGTGCCACCCGCGGAAGGTGACGTGCACGGGTCGTTTCAGATGCTGATCTCGACCATCGATCACTCGCCCTATCTCGGGCGCCTCGGCATCGGCAAGATCGAGCGCGGAACGCTGAAGGTGGGGGATTCCGTGGCACTGCTTCCGGTGGAGACCACTCGCAACGCAGCGATCGCGCGCGTCACGAAGCTGTTCGGCTACGAAGGACTCGAGCGGGTGGAGATCCAGCAAGCGTCCTCAGGCGAGATCGTCGCGATGGCGGGACTCGAGGGTGTCGAGATCGGACTCACCGTCACGGATGTCGAGCATCAGGAGCGGCTCGAGGGGATCGCCGTGGAGGAGCCCACGATCTCGGTGGATTTCATGGTGAACAATTCGCCGTTCGCGGGTAAAGAGGGAAAGTTCGTCACCTCGCGTCAGGTGCGTGAGCGGCTGTTCAAGGAGCTCGAGCGAAACGTGGCGCTGCGCGTCGTCGATACCGATGCGACGGACACGTGGACCGTGTCGGGACGTGGCGAGCTGCATCTCTCGATCCTGATGGAGACGATGCGGCGCGAGGGGTTCGAGTTTCAGGTGTCGCGGCCGCGGGTGATCACGCGCGAGGGTCCGAACGGGGAGCGTCTCGAACCGTACGAAGAGCTGTCGATCGATGTGCCGGAGGAGTTTCTGGGTGCGGTGATCGAGAAGCTCGGTCCGCGCAGGGCCGAGATGATCGAGATGAAGAATCCGGGCCAGGGGTTGGTGCGCTTGTTGTATCGCATTCCGGCGCGCGGATTGTTTGGATACCGGTCGGAGTTCTTGACTGATACGCGAGGAACGGGAATCATCCA
The DNA here is from genome assembly GCA_036493195.1 of Gemmatimonadaceae bacterium. GTDB lineage: Bacteria > Gemmatimonadota > Gemmatimonadetes > Gemmatimonadales > Gemmatimonadaceae > FEN-1250. Next base: position 3,134 of record DASXQD010000345.1, read on the forward strand.
CCATCGTTTCCTGGAATACGGCTCGTGGGCGGGTCCGCTCGCGGGACGGAAGCGGGGCACGCTGGTGTCGATGGAGTTTGGATCGGCGGTAGCGTTCGGGCTGGCGAATCTGTCGGAGCGGGCGACGCTGTTCGTGGCACCGGGAACGGCGGTGTACGAGGGCATGATCATCGGGGAGAGCGCGCGTCCGGGGGACATGGACGTCAACCCGACGAAGGAGAAGAAGTTGACGAACATGCGGACGACATCCACTGACGAGAACATTCAGCTGGAGCCGCCGCGGGAGTTGACTTTGGAAGGCGCGCTCGAGTACATCGAGGAAGACGAGTTGATCGAAGTGACGCCTGAGTCGATCCGTTTGCGGAAGCGGTTTTTGAGTGCGAACGATCGGAAGAAGCTGTCGCGCGAGGCGAAGCGAGAGCGGGCGACGCTGTAATTCGAAGTTGTTACAGATAGTCCCCTTACCGTCAGGAGAAGCACGGTCATGTTGGAGGAGCTCGAGTCGTTGCACCTGGTGCCACGGTCGCGCAACGACGACGATGTCGACGATGAACCGCTCGACGACGAGCTGGATGACGAGGATCTGGATGACGACGAGCTCGATGATGACCTCGACGACGATGAGGATGATCTCGACGATGAGGACGATCTCGATGCGGATCTGGACCTTGTGGACTTGGACGACGAGTACGACGACGCGGACGAGATTCGTCCGAAGCCGCCGGGGCATCCGCATCGTTACGATGATTGAGCAGGGCGTAGCGAGGGTGTGAATCCGGGTCGCGCCGAGTGGTCGCAGAGGGTGTGATTTGGGGTTGACTCGTGTCTCACAAGCCACTAGAATGACTGCTCCCCGCGAGCATCATCACCGGGGATATTGTGCGACGCTGTTTGACAATCGAGAGTGACAATTTTGTGTGATGGCTCTTGTTGATCTGCTGCGCTCGTGCGTGGCAGGGAGAGACAAATTCACGAGATTGATTCCGGACGCTGTCTATTGGACTAGCGTCTGAAGGACGGCGTTCGGAGAGCTGTTCGAACTATTCAAAACTATTGGAGAGTTTGATCCTGGCTCAGGACGAACGCTGGCGGCGTGCTTAACACATGCAAGTCGAGGGCACTTGGGCAGCAATGTTCAAGTGACCGGCGAACGGGTGCGTAACACGTGAGCGACCTTGCCTCGTGGTGG
>DASXQD010000346.1:0-4809 GCA_036493195.1 Gemmatimonadaceae bacterium
GCTTCCTGGTGGCCGCGATCGCCCATTTGGACGCGACGAAGACTCCGCACAGGGAAGAGATCGTGCCGACGATCGTGACCATGACGCCGGCGAAGTTGATGACATCCGGATCCAGCACAGCTGCTCCTCGAGAATGGCGACGCGCCTTCGTTCCTCGATAATACGTACCTGCCGGGCGAGGGTTTCCGCGCGCGAGCCAGGCTCGCCCATACTGCTACTTGGGCACCTCGAACGTCAACTCGGTCGAGTACGCGAGATACGGATCGCTCTGCTCGGCCAGCGTGCGTGCGTACAGGGCACAGTCACTCGAGAGCGGTCCGGTGGAAACGGTCTTTCCATTCAGCACCACCTTCACCGGTCCCTCGTGTGCGAACAGATCCGGTCGCAGCAGCAGCCGCAGTCTGCGCACGTTCTGCGTCTCGAGCTTGATCGTGTTGTGATCATCGATCGACGCGCGAACTTCGGCTCGCACGAGAGAGCCGAGCCGCTCCCGCACGGCATCCGCGATACTCTCGTCGGCCTTGAGGGCGTCGCCAACCGGTGCTTCCTCCTTCTCGAGAATTTCGATCCAGTAGTGCCGCGCATACACGGTGGTGACCGCGTTGAACTCGAGCTTCCTGGGACTGACGCGGCCCGTGTGGTGCTCGAAGAAGTCGACCGTCAGTCCATCGTCTCCGGAGCCGGGCGCAATCTCGTGGCCGCGCTCGGGGAAGAGCTTCATCGACACGTCGGCGTGCTGCGCGCGAAGCGAATCGACCGTGTTCGTGGTGGCGCTCACGTCGATCACCTCGTCGCGCTTGCCGTGCAGAAAGAGCATGGGCATGTGCGTGACGTTGGAGACGAACGGCCGATTGCCGCCCTTCTCGATGAAGCCGAACAGGCCGGCGCCCATCGCCACTACGGCCGCCGAGAAGCGCTGGGGCCAGAGCGAGACGTAGTCGAGCGTGCCGGTGCCACCATTGCTCAGCCCCGAGATGTACACGCGCTCGGGATCGACGTTGTAGCGGCGCATCACTTCATGGAGCAGCGAATCGACCATCGTTTCGGTCTTGATGCGCCACCATCCGCCCGACGCGTTCGGATATACGACGAGGTATCCGGTGCGCTCGAAGGCGGCGGCGCCGAGCTGAACGCCTTCGATTGCCGGACCGGAGTTGCCGGCGAGGTACACGATGAGCGGGAACGGCTCGTCTCCGCGGTAATCGTCGGGAACGTACATTCCGTACGGCCAGCCGCGAAACGCCTCGCTCGCCATTCCACGAAAGCTCGTTCCCGGCGGCGCCGAAGGTCGGGGGCGCGCGAGCCGCTCGCGCAGCGAGTCCGGGAGTGCGCACGCGATGGCACCGGCGGCGCGAGAGACCGAGTCGGGGCGCAGCACGTGCGCAGCCGCGCTGCGCACGAAATAATCGGAGTCGGTGGCCGCGCGCTCGAGAAGCGGACGCGTGGCCGCGGCATCGGCGATACGCGCGAGGAGGCGCGTCGCGAGCGTGCGCACGCGCGCGTTCTCGCTGCCCAGCAGCGATGACAGAGTGGAGATCGATGGCGATGCCGCCCCGCCGCGATAGGCGATGCCGAGCAGCATCCGTGCGGACGCGGTATCGGCGCCCGCGTAGATCGTATCGAGCCCGGGGGTGCCGAGCACCGATGCGACCGCACCGCTGTCGCCGAGTGCGACTGCCGACAGCGCAGCTTGCCTGAGCTCCGGATTTCGAATCCATTCGGCCATCGATTCCCCGTGCTTCCGCTCCTCGAGCTCGAGCACGAGTGCTTCGTGCACCTTGTAGTAGTTCACGTCGGGGTACGTGCCCTCGAGCTCGACCCGCCGCACCAGATGCGTAGTGGGGCAATACCAGAAGCGCAGATGGATTGCGCTCGAATCGACGACCTGGCGCGGGATGAGCGCCGCGGCGCTCGCGGAACCGTCGGCGCGAAAGCATCGCTCGCCTCCGAGCGTGTCGGCGCTCGTCACCTGCATCTCGAACGCGAAGGGATCGGTGGACTGCCAGCGATCGCCGATGCGGACCGGCGCCGTGGGAAGCGATGGAAGCTCGAACGCGTCCCACAGGATCTTGCTGCGCATCTCGCGCCGCGCCCCCCAGGACAGCGTCGCGTCGCCGCTCGCGGAAAGCAGATTGGCTTGCGCGAAGCGAGCGCGCCCGCGCAGGCGCGCGTGCTGACGCTCGCGCTCATGGTCCGAGATGCCACTCGTGGTATCGAGCGAGGTGGAGATGCTGTCGTCGCGCGTGCGGTTGCGCTGCACGCCCACGAGCATGCGACTCGCGCTTGCGGCCGGCACGAGTAGCTGCGATGCCCACTCGTAACGCGACGCGCTCACGAATGGGGAGCCGAACGGCTTGTCGCGTCCAACCGACAGTCCGTATATCTCGCGTCCGTCGATATCCTGCTCGAATCGCTCGCGATACACGAGATGATCGCCCGCGCGCAGATCGTAGCGCCACGCGATCGCGCTGTCGGGAGCCGGCGTCGCGCACGGCGTCGAGCCACAGAGCAGTGCCAGCAGCAGCATTCCGAACATGGGCTCACTCGTTCAGGGTGACACCAGCACGTGCGTGCCAAGCGCAGCTTGTGTGCGGTAGCGCCCCGGATCAATGCGCGACGTGTGAGCGTTCTGTGAGAGTGGTCAGACGACCGCCTCGGCCTCCTGGAGCGGCTGCGAAGCCACTCGCACGGAGGCGATCCGGCGACGATTGGCGAGCCACACACCAAGGAGGATCACGGCGAACGCTGCCGCGTGCAGTACCGTGAACTGCTCGTGAAGTGCGATGCCCCAGAGCACCGCGACGATCGGGATCGTGTACGTCACCGACGTCGCGAAAATGATCGTCGCGTCCTTCAGCAGTTGGTTGAACAGCAGGACGCTGAGCGCGGTGCCGAACGCGCCGAGGACGGCGATGTACGCGAGTGCCGCCGGCGCGGCGGGAACAGTGTGAAGCCGCTCGATGAAGTTCGTGCCGGCGAGCAGAAAGATCAGCGAAGGCCAACCGACGGTGGAGAGCGCGATCGATGTGACGAGAACGGAATTCCGAGTGGAGAAGAATCCCTTCACGAGATTCACGTTCACGCCGTAGGAGATCGTCGCGAGCAGTACGAGTCCCGCGAAGGCGAGATTCGTCGAGCGGCCTGCCTCCGGGCTTCCGGCCATCGCGAGCACCACCGCTCCCGCGAGACCCACCACGATGCCGATCACGTTCGCCCGCGGGAAGCGCTGGCGAAAAAACATCCACGCCACGAGGAGCGAGAAGATCGGCGTCATCGACGTGAGCACCCCGACCACCGCCGACGGCAGCACCGTTTCGGACTTCGCGTACAGAAAGGCCGGCAATGCATTGCCGGTGAGGCCAACGACGAGCAGCAGCGCGACCTCGCGCGTGCCGAGCTCGCGAATGTGCCGGAGCGCGAGCGGGAAGAGACACACCGCTGCGACGCTCATGCGGATGAGCGCGAGCTGCTGCGCATCGAAACCCTCCAGGCCTTCCTTCATCAGGATGAACGAGCTCCCCCAGATGACCGAGAGCAGCGCCAGGACGAGCCATGCGCGTGCGCCGTTTCGCGCCTGCGCGGGTACGGGCGCAGTCACGCGATGCGCACCGCGGGCGAGCGAACGAGGAGCGAGTCCACGCTGAGCGCCGATGCGTCTACGGTAGCGAGCGCCCACGAGGTGGCGGACATGAGGTAGACGCCATATTGCATCTCTGAAAGCCCGGACAGCACCATGGCGCTCGCGAAGACAAGGAGGAGAAGTGCGGAGCCCGCCGCAGCCAGCCGCACACGTATTCCGAACAGCATCGTGAGCGCGAAGGTTCCCTCCGCAACCGTCGCGAGAACCGCGAGCACTGGAATCATCGCGGCCGGCGCGAATGCGTTCACCTGCGCCGTGTACGCGATGAAGTGCGAGAAGTCGCCCCAGGACACACCCGGCGCGCCGGGCGGCCCAATGAAGCCGAGCCGATCGATCACGTTCTCGAAGAATGCGAAGCCCACGAGCAGCCGCACGCTCGTCGACACCCAGCGCACGCGCCCACCCGTGAGCGCGAGCGCCGCGGCGAACGGTGTGAAGACGACCGGATAGTAGATGTCCGCGAACGTGGGATGCGTACGCACGCAGAAGTAAGCGGTCCAGATGAGCTGCACGACGATCAGCGCCCACATGACGATGAACACGGGTGGCCTCGTCCGCACGATGGCGCGCTCAGCACGGTTCACCATTTCGCGCGCGCTCATACGGGCTCCGTGAGGGGCTTCGTCTTGTCCACGAAAACCATCGCGAGAAAGCGGCACGGTTTGCTGGCGTTCGCGTTGGCAGAGACGCGATGCACAGAGCCAGGCTTCTCGTAGAACATCTGGCCGGCGTGATAAACGGTTTCCTGGCCGCCATCGACCTTGAATCGCAGGTCGCCCTCAAGCACGTAGCCGAAAACGAATCCGGGATGTCTGTGCGCGCGATCGACCTGGCCGGGCGCATACGTGATCTCGAGCGCGGTCATGTTCCAGCCTTCGAGCGATACCGGCGGGAGCTCCTGCGTGAAGATCGGTCCTGCGCTCGGTGCTGCTTCGGCCGACGCGAGCATCGGCGCGAGGAGCACCGCGGCCCCCGCCATCGCAAGAGTTTCGAGAGCGGTGCGCCTGGAAACGGAGAGTGTGGTCATGAAGGTGTTTGGCGAAGGTGGAGACATCGGCTCGGAACCAGACTAGCCCTCGCATGGAGCCCTTACAAGCGCCAAATTCAGCGACAATGACTGGTCCAAGAAAGCGTCGCGCGCGCACACGCGTGGCCGATGCCGCACCGTT
>DASXQD010000347.1:0-1791 GCA_036493195.1 Gemmatimonadaceae bacterium
CGGCCGGATCGCTCCTGAAGGCCGAGCCTTCCGGGAACCCGAAGCACATGACGTGCATGTTCCACGGCTGGCAGTTCGACGCCACCGGCAAATGCGTGGAGATCCCGCGCGAGCGGGCCGGCTACCAGGATCGATTGTGCAAGGCCGATGTCGGTCTGCGCGAATTGCGCACGGAACTCGCGTATGGCGGCTTCGTGTGGGTGAACCTGAGCGACGATTGCGAGCCGTTGGCGGATTTCATCGCCGGCGCCTTCGAGTCCCTCGGGACCGAGCTCGACTCCGAGGCGCTCGAGATCTTCCATTACCAGAAGGCGGTCATCCAGACGAACTACAAGCTCTGGCACGAGACCAGCCGCGAGTTCTACCACGACTATCTTCACTACCATAACCGCGCGACCGGAATGCTTCAGAAGGGCTATTTCGACCGCAAGTACACGGTCTTTCCGAACGGGCATGCCGCAACGGGCCTCACGACGATCGCGTACGAGGCATACGAGGGGGGGAAGGATCGCGGGCTCACGTTTCCGGGGATGCCGCGCAACGGCTGGAAGCAGGTCAATATCTTTCCATCGTGCACTTACAGCCTGCGGGCCTCGTGCCTGCGCGTGAGCGTCATGACGCCCATCAGCGAGCGCGAAACCCTGATCGAGATTCGCGGCCTCGGCCTCAAGCGCGATACCGCCAAGGAGCGCGAAGAGCGCATCGCCGATCACGACACCATCTGGGGGCCGTTCGGGCGCAACCTGCACGAGGATCTCCTCGCCGTGCAGAATCAGTCCGCCGCGATGCGGAAGGGCTCGGGCAGCAAGTACCTCATCATGGCGCGCGAGGAGGGAGAAACGATCCACGACGAGATCGGCCTGCGCTCCTATTTCGCGGAGTGGTCCCGGAGAATGGCGCGCCGCTCGAGCGATCCGGCGCGGAGCACCGAGGAATGAGCACGATGGCGACCGATACCGCCCTGCGCGCCGTCAGCCATGAGATCCGCGATCAGGTCTCGGCGCTGGTCTACGAGACCTGCATGGCGCTCAATGCCGAGAACTGGGCCGCATTCCTCGCCGCATGCGACCCGCAGGCCTTCCGCTATCGCATCACGAACTACAGTCCCGAGATTCGCCGCGAGCAGTGCTGGATGGATCGCGACTTCAAGGGGCTCAAGGCGATGCTCGACCTGCTGCCGCGGCATAACTCGGACCACTCGCCGCTCACCCGGCATGCCACGGTCTACAAGGTGGTCGTGGACGAGGGCGGAGAGATCCGCGCGACCACTCAGCTCGCCGTTTACCGGACACAGCTCGATGGAATGAACTCCCACTTCGAATCGGGCCGCACGGAGCTTCTCGCGATCGGCCGCTACGAGGATCGCATCGGCCTTGCGGGAAATGGCGAGGGCCCCCGGTTGATCGCACGCGACGTCGTCCTCGACACGCGCCAGATCGGCATCGGCTCCCACTTTCCGCTCTAGGATCGTCGATGGCCTGGGAAAAGGTGTGCAAGGCATCGGAAATGTCCGCTGGGAAGATGCGCGCGCTCTGCGTCGGCGGCGTGCCGATCGTGCTGCTGCGTGGCGAGCACGGCTTCATGGCGATTCCGCCTTCGTGCCCGCACATGGCAAGTCCCCTCGCGGACGGCGCCTTCGACGGCTGCGTGCTCACATGCACGTAGCATCTCTGGCAATGGTCCATCCCCGATGGAGAACCGATCGGAGAAGCCGAGACGCCCCTGCTCTCCTATGAGAGCGAGGTGAGGGATGGAGAGATCTGGGTGAACGTCGAAACCGAGCTCGCATAC
>DASXQD010000348.1:0-3249 GCA_036493195.1 Gemmatimonadaceae bacterium
CCAGTTGTCGCGTGAGATCCACGTCTCATTGCCAATGTGCGAAAAAAAGACGCCGCCATCGATCCAGAGTTTGCCGAACACGTTGTATCCGGCGAATGCTTCCTGAATGTGTCTGCTCAAAGAGGATCCGCTGATCGCGCCGATCGCCGGCTCTCCCGCATAATTGGCCTGCACTGATGTTCCCGCCTGCAGAGCGAGGCGGCCATGCACGCGCGCACCATCGAGCTTTGCCTCGACGTGCGCGAGGTTGATGTTGAACTCGTTGTGCCGCGCGGGCTGCGTCGTGTACGACCGGTCGATACCGGGCGGCCTGTTGAAATCGTACGCATAGTAGCCATCGATGAACGCGCCGAAGGTGACCTTCACGCTGTCCGCGTTGGTCGTCACCCTCGCGGAATCCGTGTTTTGCGCGTCCAGCCCAGCCGGGGACCCCAGCAAGAGAGTGCAGACACCGAAGATCACGCACACCGGGACCGTCATTTCGAGTGCTTCGCTGCAGGTCGACCGAACGAAGAATCGAGCGCGAGATTCAGCAGCAGCACGTTGACTCGCGGCTCACCGAAGAAACCGAACTGCCGCCCACGTGTGTGAGTCGCGACGAGCGCTTTCAGCGCGCTCACACTCACCGCACGAGCGCGCGCGACGCGGGCGACCTGCAGCGCGGCATTCGCGGGTGAGATGTCCGGATCGAGCCCCGAGCCCGAAGAGGTGACCATGTCCGACGGCACCTTCCCCCGCACCGCCGAGTCCTGCGACACGGCACTGTCGATCGCCTGCACGAGTAGCGTGTCCGCGAGCTTGCGATCCGTTGGTCCCCGATTGGTGCCGGACGACGCGGTATCATCGTAACCGTTGCCCGCGGCCGAGGGGCGCGGATGAAAGTATTCCCGTCTCGAGAATTCCTGGCCGATCAGAGCACTGCCCGTCACGTGGCCATTCGCCGCGAAGATGAGTGAGCCGTTCGCCTGGCGCGGAAAGAGCAGCTGCGCGAGCACCGTCACCACTCCCGGATAGATACCGCCCGTGATGATCATCAGCGCAATGGTCATGGCGAGTGCGGGCCAAAGCTGTTTGCGAAGCATGGATGCGCTGCCTCAGACGAGATGCAGGGAGACGAGCAAAATATCGATCAGCTTGATGCCGACGAACGGCACCACCAGTCCACCAAAGCCATAGATCGCGAGATTGCGGCGCAGGATCACCGTCGCGGGCGCAGGCCGATACCGCACCCCGCGCAGCGCGAGCGGGATCAGCGCGATGATGATGAGGGCATTGAAGATCACGCTCGCGAGGATCGCCGACTCCGGCGAGTGCAGTCGCATGAGGTTGAGCGCCTGGAGCGCCGGGAACGTGACGATGAACATGGCGGGGATGATCGCGAAATACTTCGCCACATCGTTCGCGATCGAGAACGTCGTGAGCGCACCGCGCGTCATGAGCAGCTGCTTCCCGATCTCCACGACCTCGATGAGCTTCGTCGGATTGGAGTCGAGATCGATCATGTTGCCCGCTTCCTTCGCCGCCTGTGTTCCCGTGTTCATCGCGACGCCTACGTCCGCCTGCGCCAGTGCCGGCGCGTCATTCGTGCCGTCGCCTGTCATCGCGACGAGCTTGCCGCCCGACTGCTCGCGCTTGATGAGCGCCATCTTGTCCTCGGGTTTGGCCTCCGCCAGGAAATCATCGACGCCCGCCTCGCGCGCGATCGAAGCGGCCGTGAGCGGGTTGTCGCCCGTGATCATCACCGTGCGAATGCCCATGGCACGCAAGCGATCGAACCGCTCCCGCATGCCGCCTTTCACGACATCCTTGAGATGGATCACACCCAGCGCGTGCGCGGTGCCGTTCTCGCGCTCTGCAACTACAAGTGGTGTCCCGCCAGCCATTGCAATGCGCTTCACATGCTCTGCCAGTTCCGCCGGCACGGTACCATTGTGCTCGAGCACCCAGCGCGATACGGAGTCTCCAGCCCCTTTTCGAAGCTGCACGACGCCGACGTTCACACCGCTCATGCGGGTGGCCGCCGAGAACGGGACGAACTCCAGAGGCTCGTGCTGCTCGTTCTCGCCCACCGTGCGCCCGCGCAGATGATATCGGTCTTTCGCGAGCACGACTACGCTACGACCCTCCGGTGTCTCGTCGGGCAGCGATGCGAGCTGCGCGCGATCGGCGAGCCGCTCGACGGTCACGCCATTGACGGGTATAAACTCCACCGCCTGCCGGTTGCCGAGCGTGATGGTTCCTGTCTTGTCGAGCAGTAAAGTGTTCACGTCTCCGGCCGCCTCGACGGCTCGTCCGGACATCGCGATCACGTTCTGCTGAATCATCCGATCCATTCCCGCGATGCCGATCGCGGAGAGAAGTCCGCCGATGGTGGTCGGGATCAGACACACGAGCAACGCAATCAGGATCGGTATGGGCACCGGACCGCCGGCGTAGATCGCGAAAGGCTGCAGAGTCGCCACGGCGAACAGAAAAATGATCGTGAGTCCCGACAGCAGAATCGTGAGCGCGATCTCATTCGGCGTCTTCTGCCGGGATGCTCCTTCCACGAGCGCGATCATGCGATCGAGGAACGTTTCTCCGGGATTGGCGGTGACACGGATGATGAGATAGTCCGACAACACCTTCGTGCCACCAGTGACCGCGGAACGATCCCCGCCTGACTCGCGCACGACCGGGGCAGACTCACCAGTGATCGCCGACTCGTCCACGGACGCGACGCCTTCCATGACTTCTCCGTCGCCCGGAATCAGATCACCGGGCTCGCACAGCACGAAATCGCCCTTCCGCAGCTCGCCACTCGGCGCACTCGTCCAGCGCCTGTCACTCGTACTCGAGAGACGTTTGGCGATCGTCTGCGAGCGCGCTTTGCGCAGCGTCGCCGCCTGCGCTTTGCCCCGCCCCTCCGCCATGGCCTCGGCGAAGTTCGCGAAGATCACGGTGAACCAGAGCCAGATCGCGATCTGCAGGGTGAAGCCGGTATCGCTGCGATGCTGCACGAGATCGCGGGCGAGCACGAGCGTCGTCAGCACGCTGCCTATGAGCACAACGAACATCACCGGGTTACGCACCATGTGTCGCGGGTCGAGCTTGCGGCACGAATCGCGCAGCGCCTGGCGCACGATCGACGGATCGAACATGGGTCGCTTTTGCGTTGGCACGCTAGAAAACCTTCGCTGTGCCCATGAGGAGATGTTCGACCACCGGGCCCAGGGCGAGTGCGGGGAAGAAGGTCAGTGCGCCAACGAT
>DASXQD010000349.1:0-7670 GCA_036493195.1 Gemmatimonadaceae bacterium
CATATCGCGCGCGGCCCATTTTGATGATGACCGTGGTGCCGACACACAGCGCCACCGCGGCAAGCAGCTGATTGGAGATACCGAAGAGTGGCCAGAGAGAGTTGATGCCTCCCAGCGGATCGTTCACTCCCTGGTAGAGAAAATATCCCCACATCGAAACGAACACTGCGCTGGAGATCACAGTCGCAGGGTACGACGCCAGACGCCCGAGCGGGCTCCATGCCAGGCCACCGAGATCCTGAAGCATGAAGCGGCCCACACGGGTGCCGGCATCGATCGTGGTGAGAATGAACAGCGCCTCGAACATGATCGCGAAGTGGTACCACAGGGCCATGGCCGTGCTTCCCCCGAGCACGTTCGAAAAGAGTTGCGCCATCCCGACCGCGAGACTCGGCGCACCTCCCGTGCGCGAGAGCAGCGAGAGCTCGCCGACGCGCGCTGCGAGCTCTCGCATCTCCTGCGGCGACACCGTGAAGCCCCACTGCGCGATCGCGCGCGATGCACTCTCCACGCTCGGGCCCAGCGACGCAGAGCTCGCATTGATCGCGAAGTAGACGCCCGGAGTGAGGAGGCACGCCGCGATGAGCGCCATGATCGCGACGAACGACTCCATCAACATTCCCCCGTAACCGACGAGCAGTGCGTCGCTTTCACGTGCGAGCAGCTTGGGCGTCGTACCAGATGCGATGAGCGCGTGAAAGCCGGAGATGGCGCCACAGGCGATAGTGATGAACGCGAACGGGAAGATCGTGCCGGCGAAGATCGGACCGCCGCCGTGAGCGAAGCGCGTGAGCGCCGGCATTTGCAGCGGGGGCAGTACCACGATGATTCCGATCGCGAGCGCGAGCACGACACCGATCTTCACGAAGGCGGACAAATAGTCGCGCGGGGCGAGCAGCAGCCAAACCGGCAGCACGGACGCGGCGAAGCCATACACCATTATGGTGAGGGCAAGCGTCTGCCGCGTGAGCGTCGCGTGCGCGGCGAGATCGGGGTTGGCGGCCACCCATCGGCCGGCGTAAAGTGCCCCGACGAGGAGCACGAGTCCCATCGCGCTCGCCTCGAGCACGCGCCCTGGACGAAGCCAGCGCAGGTGCACGCCCATGAGCAGCGCGATCGGAATCGTGAGCCCGATCGTGACCACTCCCCATGGGCTCGCGGCGAGTGCGTTCACGACCACGAGCGCGAGCACGGCGATGAGCACGACCATGATTCCGAGGATCGCGACGAGCGCAGTCGTCCCCGCCACCGGCCCGATCTCGTCTCGCGCCATCGCGCCGAGCGAGCGGCCGTTGCGGCGCACGGACGCGAGCAGGATGACGAGATCCTGTACGGCGCCGCCGAGCACTACACCGGCGACGATCCAGATCGCGCCGGGGAGGAATCCGAATTGTGCCGCGAGCGTCGGTCCAACCAGCGGCCCTGGGCCCGCGATCGCTGCGAAATGATGCCCGAACACGACCCATCGATTGGTCGGGAGATAGTCGCGACCGTCCTCCATCCGAACGGCGGGCGTGGCGCGACGGTCATCGACGGCGAAGATCTTCGCGGTGATGAAGCGACCATAGAAGCGGTACCCAATCGCGTAACAGCAGAGCGCTGCCGCGAGCAGCCAGCCGGCGCTGATGGTCTCTCCGCGCGAGAGGGCGAGACGTGCGAGCGCGGCGGCGCCAAGCGCCGAGACGGCGACCCAGAGGAGAATCGAGAGCGGGCGACGCATAGGCGGGGGAAGATGCACACGAAGGAGCGCGCGGGGCCAGACGCGCGACGCGAATGTCAGGAGTGCCGACGGGCCACGCCCGCGCGTCTGTAGCATGCGCGCCCGCACTCCGTATCCGTCTGCGCTCCTTCATTATAGCTTTCCCGCCTCGAGGATGATGTCAGTGAAGATCTCCGCCGCCATCGGCGCCGCCCTGCTCGCGACATTCGCGCTTGCCGCCCATCCCGCACGTGCGGATGCGCAGGAGCATTCGCAGGCCCCGCATCAGCACGTGCTTGCAGCATTCTCGACGCGACGCCTCATGATCCTCCCCACGCACTACCTGCGGATGGGCGACTCGCTCGGATGGGCTGATCAGATCACGGATCAGACTGCATACCTCTCGTCACTCGACGATGAGGTGGCGTTCGCGTTCAGCGATCGCGGTGTGAAAAAGGTGTGGGTGTTTCCGGCGGCAATCGATGCCATTGCCAAGCGCAACGAGCCGTACGCTCCGGATCCGCATGCGATGGCCGCTCAATGGCTTCGCTATCCCGGCCCGAAGCGCCTGCCGACGCAGCTGCCCGATCCGCTCGCCTCGCAGCTGCGCACGCTGGTTGCGATGCAGGAGGGCGGCCAGCTCGTGCTGCTCCCCGTCGAGCTGCGTTTCGAGCCGGTGCCTGGCGGCAAGGAGTGCGCGGTGCTTCGGTTCGCAATCTTCGACGCGGTGCGCGCGAAGATCATCTACATGGCAGACGTCGCGAGCGACCCGCAGGCCTCGTTCGGGCCTGCGCTCGCCGCATCTCTTGCAGGCCATCTTGCAGACCTACTTGGACCCCCGAACCAATGAGTGAAGCAATTCCCGTCACGCTGATCCCCGGTGACGGGATCGGTCCAGAGATCGTGAGCGCGACGGTCAAGATCGTGGAGGCGGCAGGAGCACGGATCGACTGGGATCGACAGCTGGCAGGAATGGCGGCACTCAACGCCGTTGGCGATCCGATGCCCGTCGCGACGCTCGAATCGATCGAGCGTACGGGTCTGGCCCTCAAAGGTCCGCTCGAGACGCAGCTCGGCAGCGGATATCGAAGCGTGAACGTCGCGCTCCGCATGCGCTTCGACCTGTTCGCGAACGTGCGCCCCGCGCGCACCCTCATCCCCAACGGCCGGTACTCGGGGGTGGACATCATCCTCGTGCGCGAGAACACCGAGGGGCTCTACAGCGGCGTCGAGCACTATGTGAAGATCGGCAATGACGACCATGCAGCGGCCGAGTCGGTTGCCATCATCACGCGTGCGGGTGCGGAGCGGGTGATCCGGTTCGCGTTCGAGCACGCCGTCGCGCGCGGGCGCAAGAAGCTGACGCTGGTACACAAGGCGAACATCCTCAAGCTGTCGCAGGGCCTCTTCCTTGAGACCGGACGCCGCCTCTCCAAGGAGTTCGAGGGGCGAATCGTATTCGAGGAGCGGATCATCGACGCGATGGCCATGCATCTCGTGCTCTCTCCCGAGCGCTACGATGTGATCGTGACGACCAACATGTTCGGTGACATCCTCTCCGATGAGATATCTGGGCTGGTGGGAGGACTCGGACTCGCGCCGGGCGCGAACATCGGAGAGCGTGCGGCGATATTCGAGGCGGTGCACGGAACTGCGCCGGATATTGCAGGCAAAGGGATTGCAAATCCGGGGGCAGTCGTCCTCGCGGCATGTCTGATGCTCGATCACATCGGAGACTCACACACCGCGGATCGAATTCGCATGGCAATGAATGATGTCCTTCACTCCGGACGCTCGCTCACCGCCGATCTGGGCGGAAATGCGACGACCACCGGGTTTGCAGACGCCATCATCGCGAGACTGGGTTGACGAGAGTTCTGCACGTTTCGGATCTTCACTTCGGACCACCGGCAGTACCAGCACAGCTCGACACCATCGCGGAGATGATCAACACGCGGCGCTTCGACGTGGTCGCGGTCTCCGGCGATCTCTCGCAGCGCGCGCGCCCGGGAGAGTTTCAGGCGGCGCGGCAGCTGCTCCGCGATGCAGCAAAGGTCAGTCGCATCATCGTCGTACCGGGCAATCACGACGTGAAGTGGTGGCGCGCACCACTCGGCGTCGGCTCCCGCGCTTCCGCGATCGCCAACTATGCGAAGTACATCTCGACTGACTTCGAGCCCGTGCTCACCATTCCCGGCGTCACCTTCGTCGGAATCAACACCGCGCAGGGCGTCGTGCCGGGCACGATCACGTGGAATCCGCGCGACGTGGGTGTGGTCGGCAACATGAGCAGTGCGCAGATCGCCGGGGCTCGCGCGAGGTTCGAGGCCGCGCCGAAGGGGAGTCAGCGTGTCATGGTCATGCACCACAATCCGCTCCGGGGCGAAATCTCGAACCGGTATGGACTCTCGCATCCGGCACGTGCCGCCAAGGCATTCGTCGACCTCGGGATCGATCTCGTGCTTTGCGGGCACGATCACCAGGAAGGGGTCTACCACATCGAGCACACCACGTACGGAACGATCGTCTGCACGGCAGGCACCGTGTCCAACCGGACGCGCGGGCAGCGACCATCGGCCATGAACGTCGTCACGCTCACTCCCCAGGCAATCGAGATCGAGCCGCAGATCTGGTCCGTCGATCTGCAGAATTTTCTCCCTGGACCAGTGAAGCGATTTCCCCGATGAGACGGTTCATTGCGGCGCGTCTCAATCAGCTCATGCAGCTGTTTCTCGAGTTCGATTCGCCGCCGCAAAACGCCGAGCAGCTGTTGCACCGACTTCGCACGTATGGGCTCAACGGGATAAAGTCCCTCAAGCTGACCTCCAACCGCGCCGTGATGGTGAGCTTCAGCGGATCGGAGCTGCGCATCAACAAGGGATACCTGAACGCGCCGGAGGATGTGTTGCGCGCGATCGTGAGCTTCGTGCAAGGTCGCACGAAGGCGGAGCGCCGGCTCGCACAGAAGGTGATCCTCACGCATCCGGTCGCCGCGGCGCATCGCGCGCCAGTGCGGCGCCCCGGGCGTGCCGATCCGCACGATGCGGTCACGCTTCGGGAGCTCGCCTACTGGCATCAGGAGTACAACCTGCGGTATTTCGGCGGAACGCTCGCCCACATTCCGATCAAGCTGTCGGGACGCATGCGGTCGCGTCTGGGACAATACACGACCGCCACGCCGTATGGCGAGCCGGCCGAAATCACGATCAGCCGGGCGCACATCCGCAAACATGGATGGGCGGAGGCGCTGCACACGCTGCTGCACGAGATGGTGCATCAATGGCAGGCGGAGACCGGGATACCGATCGATCACGGACCCGCGTTTCGCGAGAAGGCTGCGGCGCTGAAAATCGCACCGCAGGCTCGGCGAGAGCTTCGGTCGCCATCCGCGGCGTCGCTCGTGGTCACTCAGCACGAGCTCGGATTGCGGGCGGCGCGGCGCAGCTGAGGCAGCACCCGAACAGTTGCGCATGTCGACAAAATCCCTGACGCTGACAGCGATGAGCCTCGGCTACGTCGTCGTGCAACTCGACGTGACGGTCGTCAACACGGCGATAAGCAGCATTGGGTCCTCTCTGGGCGGCGGCATCTCCGAACTGCAGTGGGTCGTCAGCGCGTACACGATCGCATTCGCGTCGCTGATTCTTACCGCTGGCGCTTTGGGTGATCGAATCGGTGCGAAGAAGGTGTTCATGGCTGGATTCGCGCTGTTTACCGCAGCATCGCTCGGTTGCGCGCTCGCACCGACCGCATTCATCCTGATCGCTGCGAGAGTGGTTCAGGGCGCGGGCGCCGCAATCCTGGTTCCCAACTCGCTCGCGCTGCTCAACCACGCCTATCCCGATGAGAAGGAGCGAGGCCGAGCAGTTGGAGTCTGGGCAGCGGGGGCGAGTCTCGCCCTGTCTACGGGGCCGCTTGCGGGAGGTGTGCTCATCGCCTTGGTCGGTTGGCGGAGCATCTTTCTCATCAACCTGCCAATCGGCCTCGCTGGTCTGTGGCTCACGGCCCGATTCGTATGCGAGACGCAGAGATCGCCGCGACACGAGCTGGATCCGCTGGGGCAGGCAACGGCCATTGGATCATTGGGATGCCTTGCCGCCTCGCTCATCGAAGCCGGAAAAACCGGGTGGGGCGATCCGTTCGTGATGGCGGGCTTCGCTGCCTTTGTCGTGCTCGCCGCACTTTTCGTGTTTCAGGAGCATAGTGCGCGCGAGCCGATGTTGCCGCTCTCGCTGTTCAGGCGCCGTCTATTCGCGCTGACCTCCGTCATCGGACTCGTGGTGAACGTTGCGTTCTACGGCCTCATCTTCGTGCTCAGCCTGTATTTCCAACAGGTGAATCACTTCTCTCCGCTAAAGACCGGGCTGGCCTTTCTTCCCATGATGGGAGCCGTGCTGCCGGCGAATCTATTCGCGGCGCGACTGACCGAGCGGTTTGGAGCATCCCTGGTCATCGCAGCCGGCGCGGTGATCGCTGCAATTGGATGTATCGGCATGCTGGGCATCGCTTCGGGATCGAGCTATTGGCAGCTCTGCGCGCAGCTCGTCGCCATGGGAGCGGGTCTCGGACTGCTGGTCCCACCGCTCACGACGACACTCCTCGGTACCGTGGAAAAGGCCCGGTCCGGAATTGCTGCAGGTGTGCTGAACGCGACCAGGCAAACCGGAAGCGTCATCGGCGTTGCGCTCTTCGGGTCGCTCATTGGCAACGGGAGCAGATTCATACATGGCGCGAGAGAGTCGCTCGCAATCTCTCTGGCTCTTCTTGCTGGTGCAGCCATGATGATCCTGGCCGGTGGACGAGGGCAGACAGAGGCAGCGCAAGGGGCCACGCATCCACTTTGACGACGAGTGCCGGACGCGTAGCTTTATCACATGCAAGATTTCTTCGACATCGACAGCGCCCTCTCTGAAGAGGAGCGCGCTGTTCGCGCCAGCGTCCGCCAATTCGTGGATGAGCGCATCATACCGGTCATCGGCAACTGCTACATCGAGGGTCGCTTTCCCAAAGAGATCATACCAGGGCTCGCCGAGCTTGGCGTGTTCGGCGCGAATCTTCCCGAGGAATACGGCTGCGCGGGGCTGAACAACGTGTCGTACGGGCTGATCATGCAGGAGCTCGAGCGCGGAGACTCCGGGATCAGATCGTTCGCATCGGTTCAGGGCGCGCTCGTGATGTATCCCATCTTCGCGTTCGGGAGTGACGAGCAGAAGAAACATTATCTGCCGAAGATGGCCGCCGGTGAGATCATCGGATGCTTCGGGCTCACCGAGCCGGACTTCGGCTCGAATCCGTCGGGGATGATCTCGATGGCCAAGGAGCAGGCCGATGGATCCTGGGTGCTGAATGGCGCGAAGATGTGGATCACCAACGGCTCGCAGGCGAAGGTCGCGATCGTGTGGGCAAAAACGAACGGCGACAAGAGCGACAAGTCGATTCGCGGGTTCATCGTGCCAACCGACACGCCCGGCTTTACCGCCAAGGATCAGAAGGGAAAGCTGTCGCTCCGCGCGTCGGACACGAGTGAGCTCGTGTTCCAGGATGTGCATCTCCCCAAGGACGCGATCCTCCCGAAGAGCGGCGGCATCAAGAGCCCGCTCATGTGCCTGACCCAGGCGCGCTACGGCATCTCCTGGGGCGTGATCGGCGCCGCCATGGCGTGCTACGAGGAGTCGCTCGCCTACTCGACGAGCCGCGTGATGTTCGACAAGCCGATCGGCGGATTCCAGCTGCAGCAGCAGCGGCTCGCGGTGATGCTCACCGAGATCGTGAAAGCGCAGCTCGTATCGCTGCACCTGGGTCGTCTCAAGGATTCGGGAAAGCTCACGCCGCAGCAGGTCTCGCTCGCCAAGCGCAACAACTGCGACATCGCCACCAATGTCGCTCGCGAGGCCCGGCGCTTGCTTGGTGCAAACGGCATTCTCGCCGAGTACGCTTCTATGCGGCACATGGCGAATCTGGAGAGCGTCTA
>DASXQD010000350.1:0-5267 GCA_036493195.1 Gemmatimonadaceae bacterium
GCTCGAAAGGCGATCGATCGCACCTCTACGCCGCGGCTGTCCTGACGGGAGTCGTCTAGTCGATCAGTCATGTTGTCCTCCACGCAACTGAATATCGGTCAGTACTTTGAAAGCTTGAGCCGGAAATTGTTGCCGGGCGCCCCCCGTTGCCGTCCTAGGAGTACAGCCGGCAGCCATCGCCCAGCCCTTTCCGAGCAGCGCCATGTCCATTCTTTGCGTCGATGATGAGCCCGCGGTAGCGATGATCATCGAGCACACGCTTCGCGAGGCGGGACACGAGGTGGTGGGCGCCCGAAACGTTCCGGAAGCGCTGCAGGTGCTCGCGCGTGGCGGCGTGGAGCTGATCATCTCCGATTACAGGATGCCCGGCCTCTCAGGTCTCGAATTTCTCGAGCTGCTCACGAGCGAGGGTTTCGACATCCCGCTCATCATGCTCACCGGCTACGCGAGCATCGAGCACGCAGTCGCGTCGATCAAGGCCGGTGCCGTGGATTACATCACGAAACCCGTGCGCCCCGAGCAGCTGATGCTCGCGGTCGAGCAGGCGCTCGAGCTCGTGCGGCTGCGGAACGAAAATGCGACGCTGCGCCGAGAAATGAGTGCGGTGCGGAACGAGCGCCAGATCCTGGGCGACAGTGCGGTGATGCGGCACGCCCTGCAATCGGTGGCCACCGCCGCGCCCACTCGCGCAACCGTCCTTTTGCTCGGCGAATCCGGCACTGGGAAGGAATTGTTTGCGCGCGCGATCCACGACATGAGCGATCGCCACGACAAGCCGTTCATCAAGCTGAATTGCGCCGCGCTCCCGGAGGGATTGATCGAGAGTGCGCTGTTCGGCCACGAGAAGGGCGCGTTTACCGGGGCAATCAAACGGGTCGAAGGCGCATTCGAGCGCGCGAACCGCGGGACGCTGCTTCTCGATGAAATCTCGGAGATGCGTCTCGATCTGCAGGCGAAGCTGTTGCGCGTGCTGCAGGAGCAGGAATTCGAGCGCGTGGGCGGCACGAGCACGATTCGCGTGGACGTTCGGGTGATCGCCACCTCCAATCGCGATCTCTCCGCCGACGCAACGGCGGGCCGCTTCCGGCAGGATTTGTATTTCCGCCTGAGCGTGATTCCGCTGCGGATCCCGTCGCTTCGCGAACGGCTGGAGGACATTCCGATGCTGGCCTACCGTTTTGCGCTCCGAGCTGCAAAGGATGTGGGCAAGGAGATCTCGGCGATCGAGCCGGAGGCTATTCAGCTATTGCAACGGTATCCCTGGCCGGGGAACGTCCGGGAGCTCGAGCACGCCGTGGAGCGCGCGGTCATCCTGAGCGCCGGGCCCGTGCTGAATGTTCGCTCGTTCGAGGGACAGCGGCTGGGCCCTCCTGCCAACGCCTCCGGCACGCCGGCGCCGCAAATGGCGCCCGAAACTGCTGATGCGCGGGACGGCGGGATTGTGCTCCATACCCTCGACGTGGGGGAGGCCGAGGCGGTGCTGATTCAGCACGCCCTGGTGGCTGCTGGGAACAACAGGACGAGAGCCGCGGAGCTCCTTGGGATCAGCGTTCGAACGCTCCGGAACAAGCTCAATGGGCCGTCCCGAACGCCTCCGCAGGCGGTGCTTCCATTCGCGCGTCGGGAGCCGGCGATTCTGCGGCAGAGTTGACCGTGGGCCGAGGGAAAAATGTGCCGATCGGTGCCTTCTTCCGGCCTTTGTAACGACAGGACGGCGCGCGCCAACCCGGCGCGCCATCGGACGGGTATGAAGTTGTAAGCGTAATTACCACATATAGTTGAGCGTAGTTTCCATGAGAGCGCAAACCTTCGGTTTGGCGCTCTTTTGCTGCTCCTGTCCGATGGGCCCGCTATTGCCTTTATAGCGGCCGAGGCCGGCATCGAATGGCCGAGTCGGACACGCATTCAATTGGAGCAGCACATGTCGGAAATGACGCTTTGGAAGGCCTTCAGCGCTGGTGACGTCTCCGCACGGGAGGCGCTTCTCTCCGAGCACATCAGCCTGGTCCACCACGTGGCTCGCCAGATCCACCGCCGCGTCTCGTCCGACGTCGAGCTCGACGAGCTCGTGAGCGCTGGCACGATGGGGTTGATCGAGGCGCTCGAACGCTTCGAGCCAGCGCGGGGCCTGGCCTTCAGCACCTTCGCGGTTCCCCGCGTTCGCGGCGCGATCCTCGATGAGCTGCGTAGAATCGATCATGTGCCGTCATCGATACGTCGCCGCACGCGCACGCTTTCGACGGCGCGCGAGGCGCTTCGTCACGAGCTCGGACGCGAGCCGGTAGGCGAGGAGGTCGCCGAGATGCTCGGCCTCGATCTAGCGACGCTCTGGAAGCTCGAGGCGGAAGCCGAAGGCACGATGCGCGTGGCACTCGATGGCTCCGGCAGCGACGACGGCGATGATACTCCGCACGCGCAGCCGATGGCGGCCGAAGATCACGCGGGCATCGAAGACAGGATCACGCTCGATCAGGAGACGGCGATTCTCCGCGAGACGATTCTCCGGCTCTCGCAGCAGGAGCGCACGGTGCTCACGCTGTACTACTTCGAGGAGCTCAAGCTCCACGAGATCGCGACGGTGCTCGAGGTGACGGAAAGCCGTGTGTCGCAGATCCGGCAGAAGGCGGTTACGAAGCTTCGCGGTGAGCTCTCGTCACTCCGCTCGCTCGTCGCCTAGCGCCTCCTGAGCGCTACTCGGCGCCTGCGCCGAGGGCGGGGAGCGCGAGTACGTAGGCTACGCCGGCGTGGGACTCCTCGATGCGATGAGTGATCGCTCCTGACGCACACTCGGGAAGCGCGCCCGTTTCGGAGCCCTCGCCGACGATCACTCGCGCGACGCCCACTGTTCCCATCAATCCGAAACGCACGCGAACTGCACGCGACGCGTGCGACATCGCCGCGTGCGTGGCCGCGTCGAGCAAGATCAGCAGGTGGCGCTGCAGCAGAAGCGGATCGCCGAGTACTGGCCGCGACTCGTCGCCGGGCTCGATGGTGACGGCCACGGAGCGGCGTTCCGGATGGTAGCTGTGGAGCGCCATCGCGCCCGCGACCGCATCGGACAGCCGCAGCGCCTCCATCCGTCCGCCACTCCGTGCGGAGATTGCGCGCATCTGTTCGAGCAGATCCTCGAGGCGCTCGGTCTCGATCGCCAGCATCTCGGACATGGCGTGCGGATCGTCACCTCCCACGCGCAGGAGCTCCGCAATGGTGCCGATGGTGGCGATGCGATTGCTCAACGCGTGCGCGATGCCCCGAACGAGCGTCTCACTCACGAGGCTCCACGCTTCTGCGTACGGCCGTGTGAGTCCGAGCGTTCCCGTTGGAAACGTATCCGTTTCGAGCGTCGTGTCGTTCATCCCATGTTCGACGCGCACGGCGCTTGGCCGCAACGAACGTGTCATGTGTGGACGTTTCAGACGTGCGCGCACCTGGATAATTTTGAGCGTCGATCGACATCCATTTCTTCTCAGGCGAAAATGCACGCAATCTCCAGGCGAGCAGCCACGGTTTCTGGCGTCGTCGCCCTTGCGCTCGTCCTTCCGTTCGCCGCACTTCGCGCGCAAACCGCTCCTGCCGACAGGCTCATCGATGGCGCGTTGAAGGACAGCGCGGCGTGGAACCGTCTGGCCGAATTGGTCGACACCTACGGCAATCGTCCCGTTGGCTCGGCGAGTCTGGAGAGCGCGATCGACTGGATCGTCGCGCAGATGAAGAAGGATGGTCTCGAGAATGTGCACACGGAGCCGGTGATGGTGCCGCACTGGGTGCGCGGTCGCGAATCCGCGACGCTTCTCGTCCCGCACCACGCGCCGCTGCACATGCTCGGGCTCGGCCGAAGCGTGGGCACCCCGGCTGGCGGAATCACCGCGCCCGTGCTCGTCGTGAATGACTTCGCGGATCTCCACGCGCACGCGGCGCGGGCGAAGGGCAGGATCGTGCTGTTCGACTATCACTTCGATCCGAACAAGGCGCCGTTCGACGCGTACGGCGAGGCGGTCGTCTATCGCTTTGCCGGCGCCGACTCCGCGGCAGCGTACGGGGCGGTCGCGACACTCGTACGCTCGGTGGCGCCACATTCGCTCAGCACGCCGCACACGGGCGCGATGGGCTATGGCGACACGACCGGCCGCGCGCACCACATCCCGGCAGCGGCGATCACGCTCGAGGATGCGGACATGCTCCATCGCATTCAGAATCGCGGCCAGGAGAGCCGCATCACGCTCTCGATGGAGGCGCACATGCTGCCGGATGCGAAGTCGCGCAACGTGGTCGCGGAGGTCCGCGGCAGCGAGCTGCCCGACGAGGTCATCGTGCTCGGCGGCCACATCGATTCATGGGATGTGGGCCAGGGCGCGATGGACGACGGCGGTGGCGTCGTGTCCGCGTGGGAGGCGCTGCGGCTCATCAAGCAGCTCGGGTTGAAGCCGAGGCGGACGATTCGTGTGGTGGCGTGGGTGAACGAGGAGATGGGCGGCCGCGGCGCGGATGCGTATCGCGATGCCCATCGCGCAGAGCTGCCGAAGACGAAGTTCGCGCTCGAATCGGACAATGGCGCGTACACGCCAAAGGGAATTCGGCTGACGGGTCCGGACTCCCTGCTCCCGGTGGTACAGCAGCTGATCGCGCCGCTCGCGCGCATCGGCGTGACCGAGGCGAAGATGGGCGATCCCGAGGCCGATGTCGCACCGCTCGCCGAAGCGGGCGTGCCGGCACTCGCGCTCGACATCGATGCGTCACGCTACTTCTGGTACCACCACACGGATGCGGACATGATGAGCGCGCTCGATCCGCATCAGGTCGCGCTGTGCGTCGCGACTATGGGTGTGGTGGTGTTGCAGGCGGCGAACCGGTAGGGGACTTTCGCGCGTCGAGTCGGCGCTTGGACTCGGCGGCGAGATCGAGCCATTCCTGCTGTTCGCGCTCCACGAATTCCAGCGACGCACGACGCATCTCATCCGAAGGCGAGGGAAGAAGCGGCCATGCCCGCTTGAACTCCTCGATTAATTCCCTTTGCCTTGGTACATCGGTATGGAGTGGGCCGATCTGCTTCGGATCGGGCAGCAAGCCAGCCTCCACCGAAACGCGTATGTGATACTCCATCAAAATTGAAGCTGAACGACGAGCCCAGTGGTCTAGCATGACCTTGTCCACTCGCGCAGCGCAGGATTCTGACAGCACGCTGAGCGCGGGCAGGAGCCATGGCGTTTCATCGCCTATGTGCCCGATAACACGAATGGTTGATTTGTCATTTCCGGAGTACTCGGGTC
>DASXQD010000351.1:0-4220 GCA_036493195.1 Gemmatimonadaceae bacterium
CGGCCGGTAGCCGTTGAAGAACGGCGTGTGCCGCCCGCCCTCCTCCTTCGTCAACACGTACACCTCGGCCATGTAGTGCGTGTGCGGCGTGATCGTCCCCGCCTTCGCCAGCACCATCCCGCGCTCGATCTCTTCCTTCGCAATCCCGCGCAGCAAGAGCCCCACGTTGTCCCCCGCCTGCCCGTCGTCCAGGAGCTTCCGGAACATCTCGACCCCGGTCACCACCGTCTTCTTGTCGCTCCCAAAGCCGATCAACGCCACTTCCTCGCCCACCTTGATCACCCCGCGCTCGATCCGCCCCGTGGCCACCGTCCCACGCCCCGTGATCGAGAACACGTCTTCCACCGGCATCAGGAACGGCTTGTCGATCTCTCGCTTGGGCTGCGGGATGTAGGAGTCCAAGGCATCCATCAGCTCCCCGATCTTCTTCCCCCACTCACTGTTCGCATCGCCCGACTCCAGCGCCTTCAAGGCCGAGCCGCGGATGATCGGCGTGTCGTCGCCCGGGAACTGGTAGACGCTGAGGAGCTCCCGCACCTCGAGCTCGACCAGGTCCAGGAGCTCCGGATCATCCACCATGTCGCACTTGTTCATGAACACGACGATGTAGGGCACGTTCACCTGCCGGGCGAGCAGGATGTGCTCGCGCGTCTGCGGCATCGGGCCGTCGGCCGCACTGACGACCAGAATGGCGCCATCCATCTGCGCCGCCCCGGTGATCATGTTCTTCACGTAGTCGGCGTGGCCCGGGCAGTCGACGTGCGCGTAGTGGCGCTTGTCGGACTCGTACTCCACGTGCGCCGTGGCGATCGTGATCCCGCGCTCGCGCTCCTCGGGCGCCTTGTCGATCTGGTCGAAGGCCACCTTCTGCGCCATCCCCTTCGTCGCCTGGATCGAGGTGATCGCCGCCGTCAGCGTCGTCTTCCCATGATCCACGTGCCCGATCGTCCCCACGTTCACGTGCGGCTTCGTCCGCTCGAATTTCGCCTTAGCCATCACTCGCTCTCGTCTGAATAATCCCGCGACTTACCATTTTGGTGATCCCATATCACCACATGTGCAGCGCGTTACCGCCTCACCTGCCATCAAGCTCGCGACCGGGATCGAACCGGTGACCTCACCCTTACCAAGGGTGTGCTCTACCGACTGAGCTACGCGAGCGATGTTCCCGCCGGTCTGTTCACTTGCAACCGTCCGCTTCACCGTCCGCGTACCGACCGTCCATTCGGCAAGCGGGAGACGGGGCTCGAACCCGCGACATCAAGCTTGGAAGGCTTGCGCTCTACCAACTGAGCTACTCCCGCGAGAGAAACTTCTTTTCGCGCCCCTATCATTTCGCTGCCGACTGCCGCGCCACTCGTACCGTCTCTTCAGCCACCGACCGATGGTGGGGGAAGGATTCGAACCTTCGTAGGCGTTAGCCGGCAGATTTACAGTCTGCTCCCGTTGGCCGCTTGGGTACCCCACCCTTGCCCTGCGCATTGCGACCCGACGCCCTGTTGTACGACCGTGGACGAGGCAGTGCACCACCAGAGCTGACGGCGAGAATCGAACTCGCAACCGCCTGATTACAAATCAGGTGCTCTGCCAATTGAGCTACGTCAGCGTGAGCTCAAATCAGCGCACGGCGTTTTTGCGCAAGACTCATAGAATAACAGGACTTGAGGAGGGCGTCAAGCGCGCGAACAGCACGTATGTCGTGCTACCGCACCTTCTTCCACCGCGTCCCCTGCGGCGTATCTTCGATCGCGATCCCCTTGCTGTCGAGCTCGCCACGGATCGCATCCGCCGCAGCAAAATCCCGCCTCGCGCGCGCCTCGCGCCGCGCCGCAAGTCGGTCCTCCACCCACTCGGCCAGTGAATCGTCGACCTCGGGCTCCTCCGGCACGATGTCCAGCACTCCATTCACGAGCGCGAATGCCTTTCGAGCCGCGTCCAGCCCGGCAGCATCGGCTCCTCCCGCATCGAGCTCCGCGTTCACCAACCGGATGAACTCGAACAGCGCCGCCATTGCCTCCGGCGCGTTGAGATCATCGTTGAACGCCTCGGTCGCCGCACGCTGCAGCTCGGCCGCGAGCGAAGACATGTTCCGCGTGCCGGCGGTTGCCGCCGCGAGCCGCTCCGCGAAATCGCCGACGCGCCTCACCGCATTCGACGACGCGTCCAGCGACTCCTCGGCGAGATTGAGCTGCTTGCGATAATGCACCGAGAACATGAAGTGGCGCACCGCCGCGGCGGAGATGCCTGCGGCGCGCAGGTCTTCGACGCCCGCGACGTTGCCCACGCGCTTCGCCATCTTCGCGCCATCGGTGAGCAGGAACTCGCCGTGGCACCACATGCGCGCGAACGGCGCCCCGTTCGCGCCTTCGGACTGCGCAATCTCATCCTCGTGATGCGGAAAGATCAGATCGACGCCACCCGCGTGGAGATCGAGCGTGTCGCCGAGATAGCGCTTCGCCATCGCCGAGCACTCGAGGTGCCAGCCGGGACGCCCGCGTCCCCAGGGCGACTCCCACGCGGCACCCGTCTGCTCGTCCTCGGTTTTCGCGGCTTTCCAGAGTGCGAAATCGCGAACGTCTTCCTTGTTGTAGTCATCGGCGGCGACGCGAGCGCCCGCGCGAATCTGTCGCGTATCCAGTCGAGAAAGCTTTCCGTAGCCAGGAAAGCGCGCGATCGCGAAGTACACGGATGAGTCCTCCGCCTGATACGCCAGGCCGCGCGCCATCAAACGCTCGACGAGCGCGATCATCTCCGGAATGTGCTCCGTCGCCTTCGGGTACACCTCGGCCGGCTCGATCCGAAGAAATTCGCGATCGCGATGAAAGATCTCGGTGACCGGCTCGGTGATTTCGCGAATCGTTTTCCCCTGGGCGGCCGAGCGGGTGATGATCTTGTCGTCCACATCAGTCAGGTTCATCACCTGCAGCACTTGCCAGCCGTTCAGGCGCACTACGCGCCGCAATAGATCCTCGAAGAGAAAGGTGCGGAAGTTGCCGAGGTGCGCAGGGTTGTAGACCGTGGGCCCGCACGTGTACATCCGGACCGTCGTTCCATCCGCTGGAGCGAACGGCTCGATGCGGCGGGTGAGCGTGTTGTAGAGCTGCATGCTCGTCCTGAAAACGTGATCGGCGCGCGGTGCGGGCGACCGCGAGAAGTTAGGCTTCCGAGTGCGGTCATTCAACGCTCGGGCCACGATAAATATGGGAGCGCGCGTGATTCGATCGTACGCGCGAGCTGAAATGTGATAGCACGAACATGGAGCGGACGCACGACGGTCGACAAGCAGGACGCGTACATCGCGCACTTCACGATGAACGTGTTGCCCGAGCTTCGGAAGCTCGACGGCTTCGTCGAGGCATCACTGCTGCGCCAGGAGCGCGGACCGGACGTGGGAATTTTCGTCATCACGACGTGGACGTCGAAGGATGCCATTCGTGGATTCGCCGGAGAGGACATCGAGCGCGCGGTGGTGGAACCGGAGGCGGTAAGCGCACTGACCTCGTTCGATGCGAGCGTGCAGCATTGGGAGATCCTGTCTTCTTCGAGCGCCTCCCTCGACCAGACCGCACTCAGTCGCTGACTTCAACAGAAAGCGGAGAGCACCATGTCTCGAGCATTCGTGAACGAGGACGCCGGCGGGCGGGAGTCGCCGCTGCGGCGATTCGTACTCCCCGACCGGAGCGATCCCGGCTACGATGAGGCCGCAGCGCTCGCACTGTTGGAAGGTGCGGCCGAGGGCGACACGGAGAGCGCTGAGGTCGCAACGGGCTACTACTGGGGAGAGCGCAAGCTGCGTCCGTACGTCGAGCGCGCGCTTGCACGTGCGCGCGAGGAGCGCGACGAGGCGGCGATCCGCACGGCCGAGCGCTTTCTGCGCTGAATGAGCGCGCCGTTGGATAGCGCGACCGCGCGAGTGACGCAAGACGCGGCAGCGAGCTCCGCGCTCGCCGCAAAGAGAACGGCGGCGCCTGCGAGCGCGTGCGTTTGGAGGAGCGAAAGTACGAGGCGGCACTCGATGGGCTCGACGGACTCGAGGTCATCGACGAGCAGAAGCCTCGAGCTCACGGGCACAGCGGTAGCGTTCAGCGCAGCGAAGAGCGCACCGCGCTCGCTGCACGGGGAGCTCGAGGCGCGCGAGGGATGAGACGTACGCGAGCGCGCGTACGCCACCTCGCCGGGGAGCGCCGCCCGCGAACCCAGCCAAAGCACAGCGCCGGCAT
>DASXQD010000352.1:0-2973 GCA_036493195.1 Gemmatimonadaceae bacterium
TGCGCCGACTCGCGCGCCATTCCTGCCCACAGCCGCTCACGCGCCGCGTCGCCCCGCGTGCGGATGATGTAGAACCCGGCGAGCAGGAGAATCGCCGCGACGAATGCCTGGAGCTCGGGGATCACGCGCAAACCCCGCACGATCGGCGGGTCACCGTAGTAGACCTTGCCGATCAACGGGTCGACGATCGGTGAATGCTCCGCCGCGAGAATCGAGATGTATTGCCGCACCCGCGGGTCATCGTGACGCACCGGGTGCCCCGGTAGATCAAACGGCAAGTTGGCATGCCCGGCCGGATTGTCGTGCAGATCGGTGAGAATGAGCGGCACGCCCTGATCGGTGATGCTCTTCGACAGATCGAGCAGCGCGGTGATCTCGCCGCCGGGGGTGGAATCGGCGAAGGCGTGAAAGACTCGCGCATACATGGCGCTCGATCGGCGCGCATCGGCGCGCAGATCGGCCACGACACGCTGGGTGTAGCCGATGTACGAGGCGAGCAGCAGCAGAATCAGCGTGGCGACGAGCAGCTCTGGCTTGCCGCGGCGCATGGCGTTCAGGAGAGGATGTCGGCGCCGAGGTACGGCCGGAGCGCGGCGGGCACGGTCATCGTGCCGTCCGGACGCTGGTGATGCTCGAGCAGGCAGGCGATCGTGCGCGGGAACGCGAGTCCCGACCCGTTGATGGTGTGCACGAATCGAGGCTTCTCGCCCTTCGCGGGGCGATAGCGAATGTTGGCGCGGCGCGCCTGA
This sequence comes from Gemmatimonadaceae bacterium, assembly GCA_036493195.1. Lineage (GTDB taxonomy): Bacteria > Gemmatimonadota > Gemmatimonadetes > Gemmatimonadales > Gemmatimonadaceae > FEN-1250. Next base: position 750 of record DASXQD010000352.1, read on the forward strand.
TAGTCGGTGAAGTTGCTGCACGACGACACCTCGAGCCACGCACCGACGCCCGGCGCCCACGCCTCGAGATCGTAGGTCATGGCCGAGCTGAAGCCGGTGTCGCCGGCGGCGAGCAGCTTCCGGCGATACGGCAGCTCGAGGCGCTCGAGCATCGTTTCGGCATGACGTGTGAGCAGTTCGTGCTGCTCGGCTGAGCTTTCCGGCGCAGCATACCGCACGAGCTCCACCTTATCGAATTCGTGGGTGCGAAGAATTCCGCGTGTGTCCTTCCCCGCCGACCCCGCCTCGCGCCGAAAGCATTTGCTGTAGGCGACGAACGCCGACGGCATCGCATCGCCCTCGAGCACTTCATCACGATAGAGATTCGTGACCGGCACCTCGGCCGTCGGAATGAGGAACAGCTCGTCCGTCCGCGTCGAGTACGCGTCATCCTCGAATTTGGGAAGCTGCCCAGTGCCGGTCATGGTCGCGCGGTTCACGAGCAGCGGTGGCCACACTTCCTCGTAGCCGTGCTCGTCGCGATGCGTATCCATGAAGAAATTCATCAGCGCGCGCACCAGCCGGACCCCGGCCCGGCGGTAGAACACGAATCCGGACCCAGAGACCTTCGACGCTCGCTCGATGTCGATGATGCCGAGTTGTGCGCCGATCTCCCAGTGCGGCTTCACGCCGTCGCGCGGGCGAGGTGTGCCCCATTCGCTGACGATGACGTTCTGATCTTCGCCCCCTTCGGGAACGCGCGGCAGCGTGACGTTCGGGATCTCGAGCAAGATGCTCCGGAGTTGCTCGTCGGTGGCGTCGAGGTCGCGCTGGAGCGCCGTGATCTCGTCGCCGAGCGCGCGGCCCTGCGCGATCAGATCGTCTGCCGGCTCACCAGCCCGTTTGCGACGCGCGACCTCTTGTGAGCTGGCATTTCGCGCCGCCTTCCGCTCTTCGACCGCTTGGATGAGTGAGCGTCGCTCTCGTTCGAGCTCCACGCCGCGCGTGATCTGTGGCTCGAGCAGCTCGAGCATGCCCCGCCGGCGAACGCCGTCGCGAAGCAGATCGACCTGCTCGCGGAGCATCCGGAGATCGTGCACCGCTCAATCCTTCGGGATGCCTGACGCGAAGGACCGGAACCCGCAATTGGGATCGATGGTGTAGCGCACGATCAGCTGGCGCGTCGCCCGGTCGACGACGTCCGCGATCACCTTCGCGTAGATCGTCGTGCCAGTCAGCGACGTGCTGCACGCCGTGGGGTTGGTGCTTTGCACGAGCACCATGCGCCCGGGAACCGTGACGAGCGCGGTGTCCGCCCGATACCCGCCCGAGGGCGCCCGGTTGAGCGATTCGTACGGGATCGTGTCGGATTGCAGCGCAACAGCGTGAGTCGTGGCGAGCCCGTTCGCAACGACCCGCTGCGGCAGGATGACCACGTGGCCGACCGAATCGATGTCGAACGCGAAGTCGAAGAGGAGGCCCGCGTCGGCAGGGAGGAGCGTGCCCGTGAACATCTCGAGCGCAGTGGGCGCCCCGGCCGGCGCACCGTTGATGGCGTAGACCACGCCGCTGTCCGAGATCACAGGCAGCGAGGCTGGCAGGCCAGTGAGATCCTTGCAGCCGCTCGCGGCGAGGGCGAGGATCGCCGCCGCCAGCGCAGCTAGTCGAGAGACGCGGCGCGTCGATGCGTTTGTCATGTGAGGTGAGCTCAAGGGCGAAGAATAGAGCGGCGTATGAGATTCTTCAAGCGATTGCCGTCGCTTGACTTCGCCCACGCGCAGCCCTAGCTTCGCCACGACTTTGGCGGGGAGCTGTGGAGCAGGAATGCCGAGCATTCGCGATCTCGTGGCTGCCATTCGGCAGCGTGAAGGCGTGGACGCCGCCCTGATACTCGGGCGCGACGGCTTGTTGATCGACAGCCAGCTTGGCCCTGGCCTCGACGCTGACGACATTGCGGCGCGAATCTCGGCCATTATTGGGCCAGCGGATGAGCTTGGCGAGGCCACGGCGCGCGGCGATCTGCTCACCGCGGTGTTCGAGCACCAGCACGGACTCGCCATCGTCGCCGTCCTGTCCGCCGAAACGCTGCTGCTGGTGCTGGTGACGCCGCAAGCGAACATCGCGCAATTGCTGTTCGAGCTGCGCCGCAATCGAGAACACATCGCCGCACTCGTCTAGACTCACGTGCCCGCTCCCCCGAGTCCGAACACGGCGTGCCACGTTCTCGTCGCCGACGACGAGCCGC
>DASXQD010000353.1:0-3282 GCA_036493195.1 Gemmatimonadaceae bacterium
CGATCACGCGCATCATCGCGCTCGCGCGATCGCGTCCGAAGGATCCGTACGGGGCGATCCGCGCCTGGCTCGCGTCAGGGAGCGCCGAAACGCCCGCGAAGTAGCGCGCGAAGATCGAGCGGCGTGCTCGGGGCCGACTCCGGCGCGAGCACTGGCGCAGGCGCGGGATACGCCGCCATGCGGCGCATGCGCTCTCTCACGCCCACATCGATGAAGCGCGAGAGCTGGTCGATCGTGTAGTCGCTGCCCCAGCGCGAGCCGTAGCTGTTGAGCGGATAAAGCACCGCGAGATGATGACGCGCACGCGTCATTGCCACGTACATGAGCCGGCGCTCTTCCTCCATCTCCTCGTCGCTCCGAAGGGCACGCGAGGATGGAAACCATCCGTCCACCGCCCAGATGACGAACACGGCATCCCACTCGCGCCCCTTCGCGCTGTGTGCAGTGCTGAGGATCAGCGCATCGTCATCGGTGGTGCTCCCGGTCGCGAGATCCTGCGTGGCGGAGGGTGGCTCGAGCGCGAGCTCCGACAGGAAGGCTGCGCGCGACGGAAATTTCGCCGCGATGATCTCCAGCTGGTCGAGATCCGCGAGGCGCGGCTCGACGCGATCGTAGCGCTCGCGCAGAATCGCATCGTACATGCGCCGCAGCGCCGCGATCTCGGCCGGGACGGCGCGATCGATGGTACCCGGGGAGCCCTGTTCGCCTCCGCGAAGTGACGCGAACAGCTGGACGAGCGCCGCGTGTGCCTCGCGCGCGCGCGGCGGCGGCGTGAGCTCGGCGAGCGCCGATGGATCCCAGCGCCGCGCCTGGAGAATGTCGATGGCCGAGCGCGCGGTCGCGTCACCCACGCCGGGAAGGAGCAGCAGCACGCGGAACCAGCTCACTTCGTCGCGCGGATTCTCGAGTATGCGCAGGAATGCCAGCACATCCTTGACATGCGCTGCCTCGAGGAACTTGAGCCCGCCCCACTTCTCGAAGGGAATCTTGCGATTCGTGAGCTCGATCTCGAGATCCGCGGACATGTACCCCGCGCGAAAGAGCACGGCCATCTCGCGCAGCGGCGTTCCCTCCTCGTGCAGCTCGAGAATCCGGTCGACTACCCAGCTCGTCTGTTCGTGCTCGTCGCGCGCGGCCACGAGCGCGGGCGCTTCGCCGCCGGTGCGCTGCGTGAACAGATTCTTGGTGAAGCGCTGCGGCGCGCGCGAGATCACGGTGTTGGTGACATCGAGAATCGGCTGCGTCGAACGATAGTTGTGCTCGAGTGCGACGACCGTCGTCCCCTCGAACTGCTTCGGGAAGTCGAGCATGTTGCGCACGTTCGCGCCGCGAAACGCGTAGATGCTCTGCGCGTCGTCGCCCACGACGGTGATGTTGCGGTGACCCGCTGCCATCGCGCGCAGGATGCGCGCCTGCAGCGCGTTCGTGTCCTGGTACTCATCCACGAGCACGTGATCGTAGAGCGATGCGATGCGCGCGCCCAGCTCGGGTGATCCCTCGAGCATCGCCACCCAGAAGAGGAGCAGGTCGTCGTAGTCGACGAGATTGCGCTCCTCTTTTCGCTTGGTGTAGCCGGCGAACACACGCTTGATGTCCGCCGAGAGCTCGCTGAACTGCGGGAGGTCGTCGCGCAGAATGTCCTCGACGGAGATCTCCGTGTTCACGTGCCGCGAATAGACGTGGTGCAGCGTCTCCTTTTTCGGAAAGCGCGACTTGCGCTGGGCGAATCCGAGCTCGGCGCGCGACATGCCCATGAGATCCTCGGCGTCGCCCTGATCGAGGATCGTGAAATCCTTCGCGAGTCCGGCCGCGGGCCCAAACGCGCGCAGCAGACGATGCGCGGTGGCGTGGAAGGTGCCTCCGTGCACGCGCGCGCTCGCGCCACCCGCCAGCCGCGCGACTCGACCGAGCATCTCCTGCGCGGCGCGGCGCGTGAAGGTGAGCAGCAGAATACGGTGCGGCGGCACGCCGCGTCCCAGCAGATGCGCAACACGATAGACGAGCGCGCGCGTCTTTCCGGTCCCTGCGCCCGCGACCACCAGCAGCGGGCCGTCGCCGAACGTCGCGGCCGCGTGCTGCTGCGGGTTCAGCTCCGCCGCGAAGTCGATCGCGTCAGGCATCCGGAGCGTCGAAGACGATGCTCAGGCACGTCGGACCGCCTTCGGCTTTCTGCAGCTCGGACAGATCGACCGCCGCCACGCTGAAGCCGCGCGCTTCGAGCTTCGCTCGCGTGCGCGGGAAGGAGGCCGGCATGACGAGCGTGTCGCCAATCGCCAGCACGCTCGCGCCCCACGGCTCGGCTTCATCGACCGTGAGAACGTCGATGTCGCCAAAGGCGTGCATCGCCGCCCACTCCGGATTCGCCAGCAGCACGCCGCGCCCCGCATAGGTGCACGCCGTCTTCAGATGGAGCGCGCCCTGCACCGGCACCGCACGCACGGTGTAACCGAGTGGTGACACCAGGGCACCGAGCTGGTCGATGCCGGCCGCGTTGGTGCGGCTGGAGAGGCCGACATAGAGAGTGCGGTGCACGCGCACGACGTCGCCGCCGTCGAGCGTCGCGGGAGCGCTGAGCCGGTGCACCGCTCGGTAGCGGCTCATCGCGAGCGCCACGCTCTCGGTCTCGGGGCGACGCGATGCGGCTCCTGGTGCGGTGACGATCCCGATCTCGTCGAGCATCATTCCCACGTCCTCGACGAACACCGCGTCAGCGAGCGCATCATCCGCGGGAAGATGATCGATCAGCACGCCCAGTCGCGCGAGCGTTCGCTCGTACTCCGCGTGCTGGCGTTGCGCGAGGGGAATGTCGATCGGAACGCGATCGCGGAAGGTGAGCTCGCCCGTCGCGAGCGATGCGCTCACGCCGCGCGTGATGGCCGTCAACATGGCTGGGCGAGCATAGAGAAAAGATCCTCCGCGGCGAGCGGCTCCCGCTCGAGCGTGAACACCGAGCCGAACGAAGCGGCGACACGCTCGGCGACGGCCGAGAACGGGGGCGCGCCGGATCCAAGCTCCCGCTCGACCGAGGTCATGGTCACGCCGGACAGCCCGCACGGAACGATCAGATCGAAGTACGAGAGATCGTTCGAGACATTGAGGGCGAAGCCGTGCCACGTCACCCAGTCGCGGGCGTGCACTCCGATCGATGCGATCTTCCGCCCGCCGGTCCAGACACCGGTGCGTCCCTCGGTGCGCTCAGCCGGAATCCCCAGGCTCTCGAGCGCGTGTATGAGCACCGCTTCCATCTGGCGCAGATACCAGTGGAGATCCTGACGATGTCCG
>DASXQD010000354.1:0-9091 GCA_036493195.1 Gemmatimonadaceae bacterium
CAGGCGAGCAAGCGTGGCGCCTCGCGAAATGGTGGGTCGTCCGACGAGGACGAGGACATGGAGGAGGACGATGAAGAGGCGGGCGAAGAGGCCGTAGGCGTGAGCGGCGGCCGATCGGGGATGATGTAGATCGAGCGCACCTCGCGCTCTGCTGCAGCGACCATGGTCCGCGACATCTGGGTGGTGTCGCGGACCGATCGCATCGCCCCATGTTCAGCGAATTGTTAGTTTCCTTCCGTGAACAAGACTGGAATTTCCTGTTCGGCGATCGCGGTCCTCGCCATCGCCTTTCTCGTCCTCGTGCCTGTCGCTCGTGCACAGGGGAACGACACATCCTCGCATCAGCAGGTGCGCCGCCTTTCGCTGGACGATGCCCTCACGAGCGCCGCGGCCAAGAGCCCGGACCTCGCGATTGCGCGCGCAGGCGTGACGCGCGCCGAAGGACAGCGCGACAAGGCCCGCAGCCAGTTTCTGCCGCAGATCTTCGGATCCGCTGGCTACACGCGCACGCTCAAGTCGCAATTCCAGGGTCTCAGCTTCGGCAGCGACAGCGCCGGCCCACCAGCCTGCAGCTCGTTTCTCGTCGACCCCAACGCTTCCGTGAATCAGCGCCTCACGCTGCTCGAGTCCGCGCTCGGCTGCGGCGCGGGGAGCAATCCGTTCGGCTCGATCCAGAACCTCGGCTTTGGCGCAGCGAACCAGTGGAATCTCGGGCTATCCCTGCAGCAGAACGTGTTCACGGGTGGCAGAGTCACTGCGCAGTATCGCGCGGCGAACGCCGGCAGGCGGAGCGCGACGATCGGATTGACGGCCGCGAAGGCGCAGCTCACGCTCGACGTGACGCAGGCGTACTACGACGCGCAGCTCGCCGATCGCCTGGTTGCGATCGCGCAGGCGACGCTATCGCAGGCAGACACGACGCTCGCCCAGACGAAGCTCGGACGGCAGGTGGGCAACGCCGCGGAGTTCGACTTGCTGCGCGCGCAGGTGACGCGCGACAATCAGGTACCCGTGTTGATCCAGCGGCGCTCCGATCGGGATGTGGCCTACGTGCGGCTCAAGCAGCTGCTGCATCTTCCGCTCACGGATTCTCTCGCGCTCACGACGTCGCTGGATGATTCCAGCGCGGCGCAGCCGGGCAGCGTCTCGACGCTTCTCGCGCAGGCGCCCGACACCGCGGCCGAGAGTCGCGCACCCGTGCGTCAGGCCGCGGAGAACGTCACCGCGCAGAAGAGCGCGGTGACCGTCGCGCACGCCGAGCGAATTCCGTCGCTGTCGCTCACTTCGGCATTTGGACGCGTTGCGTATCCGTCCGGAATCTTTCCCTCGTGGTCCGACTTCCGCTCGAACTGGACGGTCGGCGGCTCGCTCACCCTTCCGATCTTCACGGGCGGCAACATCCACGGCGATGAGCAGATCGCGACCGCGGGGCTCCAGCAGGCGCGAGCGCAGCTGCAGCAAACGCGCGAGCTCGCCGAGCTGGATGCGCTGAACGCGCTCAACAAGCTGAAGGCAGCGCAGGCGCAGATGAATGCCAGTCGCGGCACGGCGGAGCAGGCCGCGCGCGCATACCAGATCGCGACCGTGCGCTATAAGGAAGGAATTTCCACGCAGACGGAGCTCAATGACGCGCAGATTCAGCTGCAGCAGGCCGAGGCCAATCGCGCCACGGCCGCGCGCGATCTGCAGGTGGCGCGCATGCGACTCGCGTTGTTGCGCGATCTCCCGCTCACCGGGAGCTCCGCCCAGGCGGCACAATCTCAAACGCAGGTGACCACGCAGGCCGCGACGCTCGCGGTGCCGCTGGGCAGCCAATCCACGAGCACTTCGACCGGACAAACGGGCACCGCAGCCAGCCTTCCGCCCGGTGTGCCGAGTCAACAACCGGGAACGCCATGACGTCGACGTTCGGAAACGATCGCCAATCACACTCACGATGGCGGTGGTGGCTCGCCGCAATCGTGCTCGTGATCGTCGCGGTCGTCGCGTATCAGCAGTATCGGAAGAAACATCCGACGGTGCGCGGCGGCACGAGCGAGGTCGTGACCGTCGGACCGGAAGGGATCATCGTGGCCAGGTCGACGGAGATTCGCATCGGTCCTGCGATCTCGGGAACGATGACTCCACAGGAGACAGCGACGTTGCGCTCCGAAATTTCGGGGCCGATCGTGCAGACGTACGTCGAGCAGGGACAGCCGGTGAAGCGCGGACAGCCCCTGGCCCGCATCGACGACACCTCCATTCGCGAAGCCCTGCTCTCGGCGCAATCCGCGGCGCGCTCGGCCAAGCTCGCACTGGACAATGCCACGCGCGATGCGGAGCGTCAGCAGCGCCTCGAGGCGGCGGGTGCAGTCGCGCCGCGCGATGTCGAGGCGGCGCAGCGCGCGCTCGCTGCCGCGCAGGCGACCATGGCAGACGCGCAGTCGCGCCTCACCGCTGCCGAGCAGCAGCTCAGCAAGACGACTTTCCGGGCGCCGTTCAACGGCCTCGTGAGCGAGCGTCCGGTGAACGCCGGCGACGTCGTGCAGCCGGGTACGGCGATCGCGACCGTCGTGAATCCGGCGAGCATGCGGCTCGAGGGCTCGGTGCCGGCGGAGCAGCTGTCTTCGCTCAAGATCGGCACACCGGTAATTTTCACCGTGAACGGGTATGGAACGCAGACGTTCACGGGACGCATCGACCGCATCAATCCCACGGCCGATCCGACGACGCGCCAGGTGCGCGTGTACGTGACGATCCCCAACGAGAAGAGCACGCTCGTGGGCGGACTGTTCGCCGATGGCCGCGTGGCGACCGAGAGTCGTCAGGGAATCATGGTTCCGAATACGGCCGTGGACGAGCGCGGCATCGCGCCGGTCGTCCTGCGCATCAAGAGCGACACCGTGGAGAGTGTACCAGTGCAGCTGGGCGTTCGCGACAACGCATCGGATCAGGTGGAGATTCGTTCGGGAGTGAGCGTGGGCGACACGCTGCTCGCGAACGCCGCTCAGGGTCTCGCACCGGGCACCCGGGTTCGCATCACCGCCGCCGGCGATCGGCCGGCGGGCACTCGCTAATCGCCGAACAGGCGGGCAGGAGCACGACATGTTCATCTCCGACTTCGCGATCAAGCGGCCAATCATCACCGTCACCGCAATGGTGGCGCTCGTCGCGTTCGGGTGCGCGGCTCTGCTCAATCTCCACACCGATGAGTTTCCGGATATTCAGGCGCCCGTCGTCGGCCTGACGATCGCGTACCCCGGTGCATCGCCGGCCGAAGTCGAGCGGGAGATCGTGAAGCCGGTGGAGGATGCGGTGTGGGGGATCAGCGGCCTCGACGGCGACAAGTCCACGTGCTTCTCGATCGACGGGCTCGCGCAGTGCACGCTCTTCTTCGACTTCGAGAAGCCGATCCAGCAGGCATCGCAGGATGTGCGCGACGCGATCTCGACGAAGCGCGAGGATCTGCCGCCGGAAATGAAGGAGCCGATCCTCACGCGCTTCGATCCATCCGAGGCGCCGGTGTTCACGCTCGTGCTCACATCGCCCTCGACTCCCGCGCCGGTGCTCACGCGCATCGCCGATCCCGGCCTCGCGAGCGATCTGCGCTCGATCGCCGGCGTCGCGCAGGTGAACGTCGTGGGCGAGGTGAAGCGCAACATGGTCGTCGAGCTGCGCCCTGCGGATCTGCAGTCGGCGGGGGTGAGCGTCGCGCAGGTCGTTGCGGCGCTCGGACAGCAGAATCTCGCGTCGCCGGTCGGGTGGCTGAATGGCAATCTGCAGGAGAAGCTGATCAGGTTGAGCGGCCGCCTGAAGAACGCCACCGATTTTGGAAATCTCGTCGTCGCCGACCGCGGCGGAGAGCTCATTCGCCTGAATCAGGTGGCGAACGTGTACGATGGCACCGAGGAGCCGCGCTCGATGGCGCTCTTCAACGGCAAGCAGGCGGTGGGCATCGAGATCCTGAAGTCGAAGGGGTACAGCACCACGCAGGTCGCCTCCGCTGTCCAGGCGAAGGTGAAGGAGCTGCAGAAGACGCTGCCGCCCGGTGTGAGCTTCGCCGAGGTGCAGAACGCGGGGGAGCGCGTGAGTCACGCGGTTCGAAATGTCGAGGAGGCGCTCATCGAGGGCGCGCTGCTCACCGTCCTCGTCGTATTTCTGTTTCTGAACTCGTGGCGCTCGACGGTGATCACGGGTCTCGCGCTCCCCGTGTCCGTGCTCGCGTCGTTCGTCGCGGTGTGGGCGTTCGGATTCACGCTCAATACGATGTCGCTCCTCGGCCTGTCGCTCGCGATCGGAATTCTGATCGACGATGCGATCGTCGTGCGCGAGAACATCGTGCGCCACATCGAGATGGGCGAGGACCACGTCGTCGCGTCGCACACGGGCACCGACGAGATCGGGCTGGCCGTCACCGCGACGACGTTCTCGATCGTCGCGGTGTTCGTGCCCGTGGCGTTCATGTACGGCGAGGCCGGCCAGTGGTTCAAGCCGTTTGCGCTCACGATCGCCTGCTCCGTGCTCGTGTCGCTCTTCGTCTCGTTCTCGCTCGATCCGATGCTCTCGGCGTACTGGCCCGATCCGCAGGTAGAGGATCACGAGCACGGGCGCCGCAACCCGATCAGCAGGGGGCTCGCGCGCTTCAACACGTGGTTCGACAGACAGGCGGACGGCTACAAGAGGGTCATCGCGTGGGCGCTCGATCATCGGCTTGCGGTCACCGCGCTGGCTGGCGGGACGTTCATACTCGCGCTCGCGCTGCAAGGGGCGATCGGCGGCGTTGGTTTCGTGCCGACGAGCGATCGTAGCGAGATCAATCTCATTATCGAGGCACCGGGCGGCAGCAATCTCGAGTACACGCGGCTGCGCACCGAAGCGGTGGCGGAGCTGGCGCGCAAGCATCCCGAGGTCGCGTACACGTACAGCTCGATCGGCGGCGCGATCCCGTTTCGCGCACCGGGCGTGGATCAGGCGCTGGTCTATGTGCGTCTCGTACCGAAGGCGAAGCGGCACATCAGCCAGGACGAGCTGGGTGCGGAGCTCAGGCGCGAGTTCTCGCACGTCGCCGGCGCGACGGTGTCCGTGTTCACGAGTGGATTCGGCGGGGCGATGAAGGAAGTGCAGGTCGAGATGCGCGGTCCGGATCCCGTGGTGCTCACGCGCCTCGCGGAGCAGGCGGTGGGCGCGGTGGCGAAGGTGCCCGGTGCCGTGGACGTCGGACTCTCGACGCGGGGCGAGAAGCCGGAGCTCGACGTGCAGCTGAATCGGCCGCTCGCGGGCGCGCTCGGCATCACCGTCGGCGAGGTGGCGCAGTCACTGCGACCTGCGTTCGCGGGGCTCAAGGCTGGTGACTGGACGGATCCGAGCGGCGAGACGCGCGATGTCACGGTTCGCCTCACGAAGGAGGCGCGCGAAAATCTCTCGGACCTGCAGCAGCTGCCGCTCGTCGTCACGGATGCGCAGGGTAAACCGACGACCGTGCCTCTGGGGCAGATCGCGACGATCCGGCAGACCGTCGGGCCTGCGCAGATCAATCACCTCGACCGCGAGCCCGTGGTCGCGGTCGAGGCCAACACGCAGGGACGCTCGCTCAACGAGGTGACCAACGGAATCCAGAAGCGGCTCAAGTCGCTGAAGCTCCCGCCGGGCTATCGCATCACGGAAGGAGGCTCGTCGCGCGATCAGTCCGAGATCTTCACGCGCATCTTCACGGCGCTCGGCATCGCGATTCTCCTGATGTATCTGATTCTCGTGATGCAGTTCGGGTCTTTTCTCGATCCGCTCGCAATCCTGATCTCGCTGCCGCTGTCGCTGATCGGCGTCGTGCTCGCGCTCCTCATGACGGGCGACACGTTGAACATCATGAGCCTGATCGGCGTGATGCTCCTGATGGGGATCGTGGCGAAGAATGCGATCCTGCTCATCGACTTCGCGAAGTGGGCGCGAGAAAAGGGCATGTCGCGCCGCGATGCGCTGATCGAGGCTGGACGCATTCGCCTGCGTCCGATCATCATGACCACCTTCGCGCTGATCGCGGGCATGCTCCCCGTCGCGATCGGCCACGGCGAGGGCGGGGACTTCCGCGCCCCACTCGGCCGCGCCGTGATCGGCGGCGTGATCACGTCGACGCTGCTCACGCTGATCGTGATTCCGACGGTCTACGAGATCCTGGACGAGTGGAAGGAGCGGCTCTCCCTCAGGTTCTTCCACAAAGCCGCGCACACGGACCCGAGGGCGCCGGAGCTGTCCGCGGGCGATTGATCCTCGCCCTAGAGCCCCTGGAAGCTATGGATTAGAAACCACAAAGGTGTCGGGCGTTGCACATGATCGTCGTGTGTTCAACGCGAACGACCTGCATGACATTTGGTCATCGGTTGCGCGTACCCCACTCAACAGTGCAGGAGCGCCACCGTGCCCACCTCTTCGAACAGGTCCTTTTTCAGATGTTCGGCCCAGGCAAGTCGCTGGGCCAAACTCATACCAGCAGCAATCTGCGCGGCCCTCATGGCGGCGTGTGGCAACGATCACTCGACCGCGCCGAGAACGCCAGCGTCGATCGTGCTTTCGTCTACCGGCGGCTCAGTGGCGGCGGGCGGAACTCTGCAGTTCTCCGCCGTGGTGAAGGATGCGAGCGGAAACACGCTTTCCATGACGCCAACGTGGTCAGTGCTGCACGGCGGCGGCAGCATCAATTCGAGCGGTCTCTTTACCGCCGGCGATAGCGCGGCGACGTTCGCGAATACCGTGAAGGCGAACGTCGGCTCCGTTTCCGCCACGAACTCCGTCACGGTTACCTCTGGCACACTGGCGGCTATCCACGTCACGCCGGATTCGGTGAGCATCGCTGCCGGCGCGACACAGCAATACGTTGCCACAGGTGTGGATGCGCACGGCAACGCGGTTGCCATCTCCGATCGTGTTTGGTCGGTCGCGGCAGGCGGCGGCACGATCGATACGAGTGGTCTCTTCACCGCTGGCGCGGCGGGCACATATGCGAATACGGTAACCGCCACGAGCGGGTCGGTGTCCGGCACTGCATCCGTCGTCGTCACCTCGGTGTTTGGACCAGTGGCGAGCATCGAGATCGTACTGAACCCCGGCACGGTCGGCATTGACGGCACGAAACAGTATACCGTCGTCGCCAAAGATGCTGATGGCAACATCGTACCCGTCGTACCGGCGCCCGTGTGGTCGGTGGTCGCGGGCGGCGGCACGATCGACCCCGGCACCGGCCTGTTCACCGCAGGAACGGTCGCCGGTGACTTCGTCAATACCATCCACGTCGTGAGCGGCACCTTCTCCGCGAGCGTCAGCATCACGGTCACCGCTGGTGATCTGGCGACGATCACCGTTACGCCTGGCTCCGTGAGCCTCGCTGGTGGCGCTACGCAGCAGTACACGGCAGTCGGCAAGGATGCACACAACAATGTCGTCACCATCACGCCAGCCTGGACGGTCGCAGCGGGCGGCGGCACGATCGATGGCTCGACCGGTATCTTCACTGCGGGAACGACCGCGGGAGACTTCACGAACACCGTGACCGCGACGAGCGGCGCTGTTTCGGGAACGGCTTCCGTGACCGTGACCCCGGGCGTGCTTGCCTCGATCACCGTCACCCCTTCGTCACCGTCGTTGGCAGTGGGCGCGCAGCAGCAGTTCACCGCGGTCGGTCACGACGCGGCCAACAACATCGTGGCGATCACGCCAACCTGGTCGGTTGCGGCTGGCGGCGGCACGATCGACCCGTCGACAGGACTCTTCACGGCTGGTACGACGGCTGGAACATTCACCAATACCGTTACGGCAACGAGCGGAGCGATCTCCGGAACGGCGAGCGTCACCGTCACACCTGGTGCACTTGCATCGATCGCGATCACGCCTTCGCCCGCAACTCTGGCGGTGCATGCAACGCAACAGTTCACCGTCACCGGAAAGGATGCGAACAACAACGTTGTGCCGGTGCCATCGCCCTTGTGGCAGGTATTCGCAGGTGGCGGAACGATCGACGCCAATGGCCTCTTCACTGCCGGAAGCACGATCGGCACGTTCACCAATACCATCGGCGTAACGAGCGGCACTCTTGCAGCTCTAGCCACGGTCACAGTGACTGCCGGCCCGGTTGCGTCCATTACCGTGTTGCCTGCCAACGCGACGGTCACCAAGGGCTCGAATAATCAGTACACCGCCACCGCCAAGGACGCGGACGGAAACGTCGTCGCGGCCACGATCACGTGGGTCACCGGCGCTACCGGCGGCGGAAACACGTCGAACTCGGGTAACTTCCACGCCAGCAACGTCGGAGTCTGGCCAGCGCAGATCAAGGCGACGACCGGAACGGGTCCCACGCTGATTACCGGGAGCACGGGAGTCACCATCACACCGTAGCTCCACGAGCCGCGCTCGCGCGAATCTGCGTGGGCACGGCCTGTACGGCGGAGTGAAAAGACGAACGCCATCGCGTCGGATGTCCTCGGCGCGATGGCGTTCGTGCATCGTGGGCGCAAACCCTCGTGCATGAATTAGGAATTACAAACGTGTCGCGGCAGGGAAGCGATTCGTCGTCGTGGTAGAAACGACGATTCCGCGCAGCACTGCCGGGATCGCACATACCCCCGCCGAACAGCCGGAGCATTGCGTGCGTCTCGCATCATTCACAAACACATTCTTCGCTCGCGCCCGTGAAACGCAACGCGCGATCACTCTGACCTCGAGCCTGTTCGCGCTCGTCGCGCTCGTCGCGCTCGCGGGCTGCGGGAACAGAATGGACACGGAGCCGCTCGCACCCGCGTCGATCGTGATCACGACGCCAAGCGGAACGACGTCGGTCACGGGAACGATTCAGTTCTCGGCGACGGTGAAAGATGCTGACGGTCACACCATTCAGGTCACGCCCTCATGGTCGGTGGTGAATGGCGGCGGCGCGATCACGTCGGGTGGGCTCTTCACCGCCGGCGACAGCATCGGGACCTTCGAGAACACGGTCGTGGCCACCACCGGCACGGTGACATCCAGCAGCACGGTCGTCGTCACCGCGGGTGGGCTCGCGAGCATCACCGTCACGCCCGATTCGGTGAGCCTGGCGATCGGCGCCACCCAGCAGTATCTGGCCGTC